>DONH01000417.1 GCA_003509235.1 Planctomycetaceae bacterium | reverse complement strand
AATTGGCAGATCGACGAGTCGGCCGCCCAATCCACGATCAGGTGATCCACTGCCGTCATTCTCTGATGGCGGCATATTTGAAGCGTCATCAGATGGGGTGTTTTCGTCAGCCAAGGGGTGCGTTCTCCCGGGAATAGACCGTTTGGAAAGGCGGTTGCTTGATCTTGAACATACCCGCCCCAAGCAGGCGGTCAACCGGCCTTAATATACCTAAAAAACGTCATTTTGTACGGCTTGACCAGCATCGCTGCTGCTTCTACCCTCCTGCTCCGTTCCTTTCATCCTCTTTGGGCGACGCTGGTGATATTCAGAAGCCCCTTAATCGCAATCCTGATCATCGTTATTTCGGCTACTACCGCTCTTTTGCCGGGGCTTGGTACGGCTCCGCTCTGGGATGAAGACGAGCCAAAAAATGCTGCCTGCACACTGGCAATGCTGGATTCGGGTGACTGGATTGTGCCTACTTACAACGGAACTCTTCGTGTTGAAAAGCCTCCACTCGTCAATTGGGTACAAATCGTCGGGGTTCTATTTTTTGGCCGCAATGAATTTGGTGTTCGTGTAGGGTCAGCCTGCCTGACTGTTGGCACGTGCCTCCTGACATGGTGGACTGGACGACTTCTTGCTGGGCCACTCGTTGGACTCCTCTCGGGACTTGTCATGACGACGTGCATTTGGACGGGTGTCGGTGGACGAGCCGCAACCCCTGATGCAGCACTTGTATTTTGCACAACTTTGGCTGCTGCCATTTATGTTCACGCCATTCATCAACGAGGAGCACTCACGATGATCACCCGGAGGCATGCCTTAGGCATCGGCATCGCCTGCGGTTTAGCCATTCTCGCGAAAGGTCCCGTTGGCATCGTCCTCCCGATGCTTGCATTTCTTCTCACCGCTTTAGTCCTTCGACAAAAATCTATTCCGATTGATAACAGATCCTGGCTTTACACAACTGCGGTCTCCCTGCGTCCACTTGCTATTGTTTCTGTAGCCACATTTGTCGCTCTGCCGTGGTATCTATTGGTTGGCCTGCGGACGAACGGGCAGTGGATTACCGATTTCCTTCTAATTCATAACGCAGGGAGATTTGCCGCCCCCATGGAAGGGCACTCCGGTTCGTTCCTATACTATCCGATGGTCCTCGCCATTGGGATGTTCCCATGGTCGATTATTCTACTTGCTATTCCTGCCCATGCACTGTTCCTTTGGCGAACAAAACGCCTGACGAGCTCTCACTACCGCGCTATTACTTTTTCCGGATGTTGGGCTCTGGTCTGGATTGGTGCTTTTTCACTCGCAGGAACAAAACTTCCCGGTTATATCTGGCCGGCATACCCAGCTATTTCAATTGCTACCGCTCTTTATGTCGCTGACTGGATCTGCGGACACACCGGTTGGGAAAAAGTGATCTTCAGGAACATGCCATCGGATAAAGCCGCATCATTAGTCATGCATATCGGGTGGCTGTGCCTTGCAATAGTCGGTGTTAGTTTCATTGGCGGACTCTCAGTAATTTCCCATCAGTTTGCCCCCGGAAACGAATGGCTTGGACTTCTTGGGGGCCTGCCAGTTCTGACTTCTGCTGCGTGCTTCATTTTACAATCACGCGGGAAGCGAGGGCTCGCCGTCAGTACACTCATAAGTTCATCAGTCTTATTCCTGGCCCTCCTCGGCGGAGTTGCAGCAGTCCGCCTCGCCCACCATCAAGGCGCTGCAAATCTTATCGCCGAATTATCCCCAGAGCAACGAACAGGCGTCTGGGCGAGTGTTAAAACACCTCGTCCTAGTCTTGTCTTTTACACAGGCGAACCTGTTGAGAAACTTTCGGATATTCATGCAGGTATTCGGCATCTCCGTGATACGTCTTTCGCCCGACTCGTGGTTCGATCAGACGATCTTCCAGGAATCCTACCGCTACTTCCTCCTGGGTTTGAAATTCTCAATGAAAAACCCCGTTCCTTTGATTCCGGCCTCGCGGTCATTGCAAAGGCCCACTCTGAAAACATCCGTTCACTCGCCCAAAGTTCTCATCCGTACTGACTAGAACACCATCCTGTCCGGAGCCACGTTCATGAATCGGTTTATTTCTTATATGACACACCACTCCCAGCTGTTTGTTGCTGCTGTGGCATTCGTTGTACTCGCCTCAGGTTTCATTGGGATGCCTTTTTGGGATGAAGATGAACCACGATTTGCTGCTATCGCTCAGACCATGGTTGAAACAGGCAACTGGACAGTTCCGCTATTCAACGGTGAACTTGCAGTCGACAAACCCGTGCTAATGCATTGGTGCATGGCCGCATGTTTTTCAGTTTTTGGGATGAATGAAATTGCCGCCCGTCTTCCTGCAGCACTTGCAGCTCTGTTAACGTCTCTTGCTCTTCTTCGGCTTGGCACTCGCTGCTTCAGTACGGCAACGGGCATTGTTGCAGCCCTTGCCTACCTCGGCTGTTTACTAGTCGCAATCGAATCTCACGCCGCGACCCCTGACTCGATTCTTGTTGCTCTGTCGACATGGGCGACACTCCTTCTGGTTGAACCTTTTCTCCCGGACAGACGCCATCCCGCCGACAGCACAAAGCAACCTTTTCAGGCAAGCAGTGCTTCCTCCGTTAGCGTGTGGCACGCCATTCTTGCAGGTAGTTTGCTCGGCCTGGGAGTCCTGTGCAAAGGACCGATCGGCTATATCGGGCCACTCGTTGTCGTCATGGGTTGGGTTTGGCTTGTCCAATGCCTGTCTCATATCAAAGAGCAACCTGCTGATGTTCGGCTTAAAGACCAGTTACTTTCAACGCTTCGGCACTTCTTTTCCAACGGTATTCCAGCCGTTCTCCGTACGATTCAACACACTCAGCTTCTGATTGTCACTGTTGCTGCCGTACTCGTAGCCGCACCATGGTACATAAGCGTTGGAGTTCAAACTGATTGGGAGTGGACAAAAGGATTCTTCTTTGTTCATAACGTCGGCCGATTCGTAGCTCCTATGGAACGGCATTCAGGCGGTCTGTTGTTCCATCCACTCACAATGCTCATTGGCTTTTATCCTTGGAGTTGCTTCCTGCCGCTTACTATCTTCGCAACCACGCGGCAACTCTGGAAGACCTGGCGACAGGGGCAGAGCCCGCAAATTGAAAACTCACAGGCTCCTGCATTGAGCCTTCTTTTATTTTGGATGAGTGTCTGGATCGGTGGCTTTTCACTTGCGGCCACAAAACTCCCGAACTACATAATGCCGGCATATCCAGCTGCTGCTCTCCTTGTTGCTGCACTCGCTATGGAAGCCGTAAAACGCTCTGCCTGGCTTTATCCACGATGGATGGGCATTGGTGTCGGCGGAATCGCTTTCGGAGGAATTGCAACAAGTGTCACGATTTTGGTTGGCTCGTTTTACGGTTTAACTGGTAGCGAACCTGCCGCAATCATCGGACTCATTCCCTTAGCCGGTGCATTTTGGCTTGTGTGGCGTTCACGACAACAGCCGGCCTACGCTGTAAACACAATGGTTTTCCTAGGACTTCTCTATTCTTCTTTGGCAGTCGGTCCAACTGCGGCATGGATTAGTCGCGCCAACACGCTTCCAGTCTTGATTAATGAAGCCCATGCACACGCCGGCGGACACGCCCGAATAGGGGCGTACTCTCAAATCACGCCGAACCTTGTGTATTACGCCAAAGGGATTGTCCAGCGTTGGGCCCCGGATTCTTCTCGAGCTCAAAACGCTGCCGCTTTTTTATCAACCGGACCAGATGCAGTCCTTGTAATCCCTGAAAATCAATTTCATGAATTATCCTCTTTTTTACCGGAAAAAGCCGGAGTCGTAGGCCGCGCCAGACCCTTATTCAAAAACCAGGACTTTCTTCTGGTCGGCAACATAAAAGAAGATAAACAACAAGTCGTGAAACGTACTGCGTCGGTTCGGAGCTTAAAGAAATGAATCAGCCGGAAAGGCATGACCCAACGGCACCTATCCAATCAATAGAGCGTCCGTGTCCTGGCCTCCTGTCGATTGTCATCCCTTGCTACAATGAAGACGCGATCATTGAGGCAACTCATGCCCGCATCTGCAGCATTGCACCTCAGCTAGGTATGGAACTGGAAGTTCTTTACATCGATGATGGAAGTCAGGACAGCACGCTCGAGAAACTAAAGCAACTTGCATCTGGGGACTCACGCATTCATGTCGTTGAGTTTTCCCGCAACTTCGGCCAACAAGCTGCCATGTCTGCCGGTCTCGAAATGGCCCAAGGAGATGCTGTTGTAATTATTGATGCTGATCTCCAAGATCCACCAGAGGTGATCCCTGCAATGATCACAAAATGGCGAACGGGTGTTGATGTTGCATATGGACGTCGAAAATCACGTGATGGAGAGAGCACTTTCAAACTTGTAACGGCGAAACTTTTTTACAGATTTTTCGCTAGGGTGATGCCCTATCCCGTACCTGTCGATACTGGTGATTTCAAATTGTGCGATCGTGCGGTCGTTGACGCCGTCTGTGCACTTCCAGAAAAACGTCGATACCTTCGAAGCCTCGTTCCGTGGGCCGGATTTTCCCATGCTCCAGTTGACTATGATCGAGACGCAAGAACCGCCGGAGAGACAAAATACTCTGCCTTCCGATTGCTCTCCCTCGCCGCAGACGCCATACTTCTTTCATCAGATAAACCCATTCGACTCATCTGGCTCCTTGCTGCCCTGTTTGCTTTTATCGGAACGTGTGGACTTATAACCGGACTAACACTTCCCACAAAAGAGACTCTTGCGCTTCCAACACTCTTCGCTCTACTTGGATTTATATCCGCGGCGCAAACTGTCACTATTGCTATCGTGGGGGAATATGTTGTCCGTTGTTATCGAGAGGCACAGGCCCGGCCTCCATTTGTTATCCGGGGCAAAAATTCCTCCACAAATCAGGCACATTCATCTCCGTCGGACCAAGACCGTCAGGCAACGTAAAATAGTTTTCGTAGAGATACAGACGCTACGACTCCATCCCCTTACGCCCGACCGATTTCTTCATGCTTTAAAGCGCGGCTTCGATTGCTTGAACCAAGACTGGATCTTGTGGCGACACGCCTGATTTGAAACGTCCGACGACTGAACCATTGCGATCAATCAGGAACTTTTCAAAATTCCAACCCACGTCACCTGACGGATTAGCGGATTCCGTAAGCGTCTTATAAAGATTCGCCTTGCCCGAACCCTTCACTGATATTTTTGAAAACATATCGAATGTAACGCCATAGTTTTTTGAACAAAAAGATGCAATCTCACTGTTGCTCCCAGGCTCTTGGGCGCCGAAATCATTTGCGGGGAATCCAAGGATGACAAAACCTTTGTCCTTGAACGTGTCATATAGCTTTTGCAGGCCTTCGTACTGCGATGTGTAGCCGCATTGACTCGCTACATTCACTATGAGCACAACCTTGCCACTGTAGTCACTTAGGTCCTGGTCTGTTCCATCAATTTTTTTCATGGAGCCAACCAGCGGTGACGCTGCATTGCCTGATGCAGACATCGCAACCATCCCAACAATTAAAAACAACCCGACTGTGAGTCTCATTACGGACAAGGAAATCATGTGCAACTCCTTACAAAGTTAATCTCGCCTAACAAAAAACAGCGGAAACTAAATGAAGCCAAAACTTCATATCAACAACTATTGCCAACTACTTCATCATAACGAAAAGTGCGGACATGGCTGCCTGAAATTCTGTTTATTTGGATGGCCCAGCCCGTAACACCGCCTCATCAGCCTCATCCCCGAATAGTACGAAATTCTTTCGGAACTTCTCTGCCAGAGTTCGGGCTGCCTCTTCCCAAGCTGCCGCGTCCGACCAGGCATCCCGTGGTACAAGGAGACGCTCCGAGACACCCTGCACCCGACAAACCGCCTCGAGTCCAAAAATGGGATCTCGCCGAGTTGGTTCACTGGTCAGTGATCCAGCATGAATCGCATCAATAATGCACCGAGTGCTTGATAGATCAATTCGTTGGCCGACTCCTAGCCCTCCTCCAGTCCAGCCAGTATTCACCAGCCAGGCCTGAGCCCCGTGACATCGAAGTTTTTCTGACAATAAACGTGCATAAACAACTGGGTGGCGAACCAGAAACGCGGCGCTGTAGCATGGCGAAAAAGCAAGCTGAGGCTGGAAAACACCCATTTCTGTCCCGGCCACCCGAGCTGTATATCCTGACAGGAACTGATACATCGCTTGCTCAGGCGTTAGTCGGCTTATCGGGGGCAGCACTCCAGAAGCATCGCACGTTAAAAAAATCACATGACGAGGATGAGCAGCGAGAGATGGCGATTGGGTATTGTCAATAAATTCGAGAGGATACGCTGCTCTCGTATTTTCTGTTATCGCATTTGAATTGTAATTCACCTCACGAGTAGTGTCATCGTAAACAACATTTTCTAGAACTGTACCGAATCGAATGGCTCTATAAATATCAGGCTCTTTTTCCAAAGCAAGGCTGATGCACTTCGCATAGCACCCCCCTTCAATGTTAAAAACACCGTCGTCACTCCATCCGTGTTCATCATCACCAAGAAGCCTACGATTTGGATCAGCTGATAGCGTTGTTTTTCCGGTGCCAGACAGACCGAAAAAAAGTGACACATCTCCCGACTTTCCCTCATTCGCTGCACAATGCATTGAAAGCACGCCTTTGGGTGGCAACAACCAATGCATGAGTGTGAACACCCCTTTTTTCATTTCTCCGGCATACTCAGTACCAAGAATTACTTGCTCTTTCCGTTCAAGTGAAATATCTATGCTGGTACGACTTGTCATCTGTGCCGTAAAAGAATTCGCAGGAAATTGGCCTGCATTATAAATGACACAATCAGGAGCCCCAAAGTCCTCTAGCTCCTCGCGTGTAGGACGAATAAGCATATTATGCATAAAGAGGGCATGATACGCCCTGGCACAGATCACTCGAACTTTAATCCGATGACGTGTGTCCCAACCTGCAAACCCATCGAAAACATAGATCTGATCTCGTGTGTTGAGATAGTCAATTGCCCGCTGGCGATTCAAAAGAAATGTATGCTCATCAATTGGATGGTTTATGCTTCCCCACCAAACATCTTTTTCCGAATCTCTGTGACGAACAATATGCTTATCTTTTGGACTCCTTCCAGTTTTTGCACCGGATCGTATAGCAATTGCACCGCTTGAGACGACGCCTGCCTGCTCTCGAGTGAGGGCATCTTCATACAGTCGTGCGGGAGATGCATTCCGTACCACGACTGGTACAGTTATTTCTTGCGGGCTTAAATCTACGTGAATTGGCACTCTTCACTCCAACGACGATCCGTTTATTTCAGAAACCAAACCTGTGTTTTTCCACACACTCGAGTTGATTAGTGTACCTACTTACACGATACCAATAGCCAAAATTAAAGACGCCAGTAGGATAAAGCATCCCGCAGCAAGCAAGACCATCCCAACTGGGCTTGGATGCACTCGTAAACGCCGAGACATTCTTCTCAACCGACGACTCAGATCAGTCCATGATTCACCCGCTTCGCCTAATTGGAGAACCACAACACTGACCGTACGCAACGGACCGTTTCCTTCTACATGAGCCTGCAGCCCGAGTGTTGGTAAAGCAACGCTCTCACCCGCCCATCGAACAGCGGGATCAATCGCAGCTGCATTCTGTGCAACAAGAGGTCGAACCTGCTCAACTGTTGCGTTATAAATTAGTAAACGCGGCCGCGCAAACAGAATGCACACCGCAACAACCAAGGCATACAAAAGAAGCAAGATGATCTCTCCCCAAGGTGACCCGCCTAATAACGGCTGAATGGCGGCGAGTGGCCCTACTGCTACGAGACCCGAGAGGGCAATGCCGAGCAGTGCACTATCCCACATTGCAGACATAACGAGTGGCCGACGACGGAGTTGCAGCCCACCCATTACACAACAGTAAGCACCCAGTGGTACCAACGCGATCCAAAAGGGAAGACTTTCAAGCCAAAAAATCATGACGCGTTCTCGTTAGAAACGGCAAATAGCAATTTCTTAAACTACTAAAGAAAAGCGATACCACACATAACAAGCAACCATACTAACTCAATAACAATCATCAAAATGAAGAAGGCGTACTTTCGCTGAGTTGGTAGCACCACTTTCTTTGCTCTTTCATCAAGGTGAATCTGGCAAGGCAAAGACAATGTCCCTAACAAATGCGTCTTCGAAACTGTACACATCGTGAAAATCTTCACGACGGTCATCGCTGGTTTTCCTCATTTGGCCCATGTCAATCATGTTGAACACAATTTCGCCAATATCAGCAGTAGCACAAATACCCCAAGACGACAGCACTTTTGTTGCTAAATATCCATATTGCTGCTGAGCATATTGCCGAGCGGCTTCGCACAGATCTTGCCCACTCACGTGCTTTTCACTTTTCTTTCTCTCTCGGCCTGACTGCACGTCTTTCGACTTCTCCTGCTCACCCATGCCGAGGGACTCTTGAGCAAAAGAAAGGGCTTCGAGAACAAACAGGTATGCATCCAGAGGATACCTCTGATCTCGTTCGAGTAGGTCTGCCAGCGGATGATTAGGGTCAATGAGGGGCATGTATTCCTCGCACAGCGACATTTGCTTTTTTGCGAGTATAGCATATGAACTACAGCGTTATCTGGTGAGACGATCCAGATAAAATCAGTTCCCAGGAGCCTGCTCTTCTATAAATGTGTATCCCAGCGGAGTGAGCGGCTTGGAAAAGTCGCGAATCAGATCAAGCCCTCGATCTATGAGGCTCGTTCGCGGATCAAACTGATAGACATCTCGGTCCTGGCCTCCTGGTTTGAATACCTGAATGGCAAATGGCATTAAATCCCTAGCCCTGAGAATGAGTTCAACTTTTGAAAAATTTGCAGCATCAACTTGAAATTTCGGCAGTGCTTCAAGCCATATTTGGTCAGTTACTGATGCAGGCGTAATAATTCGCATCGAATATCGCTTCTTTAGGGTGTCTGCCTTTGCGCCAAAAACGAATGGAAGCGGGCCTTCACTAATTGCCCGTCCTCTCATTTCAGGTGGCAGTTTTGTTTCACGGAGCTGGCGTTCACTGTGCCGAAACTCATAGATGCTCGTACCGTTGCAGACCCAATGCTCACCTGAATTTGAAGGCCTTGTATCGTACGTTTTTTTTTCAGGATTCCACTGCTTTGATGACTTCACTCGAAAGAGCCCTTTATCAGGAGCAGCGTATTTAATCTCCCCTGTACTCTCAGAAAATGCTAGTCGCTCTCCTGAGGCATCCGCTGGGCTCCAGGCGTTGTACTCCCATTTATAAAAAGTACACGACCAAGTTGCCACCTTTGCATTTCGAGCTTCCCATCCGACCAATAATTGTTCGAGTGCCGCTCGTTGATCAGGACTTAGTGTTGAAGCCTGATTCTGACTCAAGGGCTGGTCGGCTTGTTGCTGTGAAAAACTTTCAGATTGACCGAAAACTACAACCGTAATTACGAATACCAAGCGACACAGCGTGCCTGACCTCACTCTGCAGAGAGTGTTACGTCGTTGATCAGAAGGGCCAGTCCGGACTACATGCACATCAAACTCCTCAATGATTTCTAGGACAGTAGCAATCTACCCAAGTAATCGCGAGGCCTTTTTCGAGGCACAAATCGTCCCAACCATGAGATTTCACCAATGAATGTTGCGGGCAGATGCATTCTTACGTAACTCTTGTAACTCGCGGGAAAAGCCTCCGGAAAGAATTGGGAATCGACACCACGATTTCGGATCAAGGCTTTCGTCATCAAGATGAAAAGACGGTGCTAGTCGCTCACGTTTCCACTGATTCCGTGACCACAACAGAAAAAAACGTTCCGTCCAATACCCTAATCTCTCAGCACCGTACTGAGGAAATTCATGTATCAATTGCTCCCAAATTACAACGGGCATCTGTTGATCGCGAATCGCGAATCTCTCAATTCGATCGAGCACATCATAAGGCATTAGATCAGACTCATCAGTCTGTCCATCATAGGCTGGCCTCAATTCAGCGGTTGGCTGTTGCTTGTTGATTGCTCCCATAGCAGA
>DONH01000364.1:263-7382 GCA_003509235.1 Planctomycetaceae bacterium | reverse complement strand
CAGTACCATTTATTTGAAGCCACCGTCTCCCTTTCGCAGGCACAATAGGAGTAGTAAAGTTCGCTCCTCCTGTTGGGTCCCATAAAAAGTTGGTGCCATCATGGCGATCTGGTCTAAGCCCGCCAATCGAGCATATTCCATGGTGAAAAGTGTCAGCTTCGAGTTCGATCATTAATTGGTTGAGAAGTCCAGCACCATTTGAGGCTCCATGAATTGCAATATTACTCCCATCTGTAATTTTGCATGTTTTGATGTACTTGATGATTTGACGAATGAAATCAACATCAGGTCTTTGTGCTGACCATCCTTTCTTATAACCATCGGGAGCAATGACGATTCTATCTGTCATGCCTCTTTGAGCCTGTAGTTTTCGCGCCCCTGTGCCACCACGTCCATGAAGCATTATGGATACAGGAAAAGGACCAACACCGTGAGGTACTTTTATATGAACTGGTCGGTCATAATCAGTTTCTTCAGACCAGGATTGTCGAATATGAAATATTCCTGATTTGAGAACACCATTTACGGCCTTAAAAACTTCCTGACTAACCGTTTTCTGTTTTGTTTGTTTAGAACGCTTACGGTTAACTTGTGAGAATGCCGTCGACACTAACATGGTCGAGCACAATAACGTCATAAGTAATTTGTTGATCATGTTTTATCCCTTCTTCGCTCAATGGACATTCCCGCAAACAGTCTCCTATTTTCTGCAGCGAACAGCAAGAATTTGCAGTATCTGAATGAGATGACTTTCCGATACGAGAGCCACGTGCTCCTTTGGTCGTCGTTAACGAAACCAAAGGAGCAAATCAATGGACGATTATGATATGGATCCTCAAAAGGAGCCTTTCGTTGTATTTCACAGGCTGAAACGATAATTTAATGGCACTCAAAGAATGGAGCGACCCTTTTCATGTCATTCGTTGCAAAGCTTCTCGTAATGGTTGGATGTGTAGTGCCTCTTATGGTAATTGGTGCAGTAGTTGGTGTGTTTGCTTTGAAAGCACCTTCAGGAGAATTATGGGAAAAAGTTCCAGAGCTACACACGATTTTACGGGCCGGGACTGGGGTCATTCTTGGTGGTTCTTTGGGTGCTGGAGCTGCGAAGATTTACATTGCTCTAAACGATGATGAGGTTCATCTGTAGGGTTCGGCGGAAAGAAAAAGAAGAGGAAATTACGATGAAAAAAATCTATCTGTTGTTCTTGCCTGTTGGGCTCGGACTGTTCTTTAGCATGCATGAAGCGTATGCTGCCAAAAAGACCGATCTGCTGGCTAATGGGATGCAACTCAGTGATCAATGGGTCATTACTGACGGTGTGTTAAGTCCTTCTGAAAAGCCAGGTGGAGTCATCTGGTCCAAGGATGTTTTCGATAACTTTGAAATATCCATCGAATACAAAACATCACCGAAGTGTAATAGTGGCCTCTTTTTTCGCGCGGATCCGAAAAACCCTGTCCAGGGTGGATTTGAGGTACAAATTGCCTCTCCGGGGCTGTACTCAGGCAAACATGTCGTTGGCTCTCTCTATGACGCCAAAGAGCCAGCTGTTCATGCCGGCAAGCCTGACGGCGAGTGGAATACACTGACAGTTCGATGTGAAGGGCCACACATTCATGCAGTTCTAAATGGAGAAGAGGTGCTTGATCTTCTCATTGATGACTGGACAACTTCAAATCAAAACCCTGATGGAACGAAAAACAAATTTAAAATGGCATTAAAAGAACTGCCTCGAAAAGGTCATATCGGGTTTCAGTATCATGGTCATCCTGTCTGGATTCGTAACGTGCAAGTGACTCCACTGAACGCTACAGCATCACTTTGAAAGAGTGATTAATTGATTAAGTAAGAGAGTTGTGAATCGTTGCGCTGGTGCTTTTGGAAACTGCATGTATGTGAATTCTCCAGTATTTTTTTGTGGGCTGCAATATTTTAGATTCTTAGTAAGACAACGGTGCCTAATGGTTGTCAATTTTATGAGCCACTCGGCTTCGGCTCGGAAAGATGAAAGAATTATCTCAGTAGACGAATGACGGATTTCAATCTGGTGTTCAATGATCTAGCTCAAATAGTCATACCTCATTCAGGGCAAAGTGCTTATGCGGATTCGACCAGGTCTTTGGCTTGCCAAACAGTTCGATCATTTCTTTACAAAAAAAAAGTGGGCGAATCGTTCACTAAAAGAAAGGGACATAGTACGGCCAAGCCCTCACGACGCAATGTCAGCTGGGCAATTAGCTCGCTGTGATTTTGTCACCTCGAAATTACCACTCGAAAAACGTGGGATAGAAATCGCTCCCTATTTCAATCCGATTGTTGACCATACGCGAAATAACGTTCTTTACGTTGACTGTATTGATAACGATGAGATTCAGCGTAAGGCGGCGGATAATCCTGGTGCTGAAGGTCGTGTGATACCACGAGTTGATGCTGTCTGGAAGCCTGGTAGGCCACTGGCAAAATGTATTGGGCGTGAACCTCTTTCTTACGCAATTGCTTCTCATGTCCTCGAGCATGTTCCAAACCCACTTGGTTGGATCCAAGAAATTATTGAATGCCTCGAACCGGGTGGGATATTAGCGATCTTGTTACCAAATCGGGAACGGACGATGGATTTCTACCGTCGGCCAACGACCTTTGCAGATGTTATGGGTTGGAGCATTGAAAAACCGTCTCGTCCAACTCCAACCCAAGTTATGGATTTCTTGTCACAATCTTTCGAGGATGATGGTACCCAAAACTTTATGGCCATGCCACCTTTCTCGGCAGCTAAACGCCATTATACCGATACAGATGCAATTGGTTTTGCGAAGTTTGTTGCAAAGAAAGATCACTACCTTGATGTCCACTGTAGTGTCTGGACTCCAAATTCTTTTATGGATGTCTTTTCGCGCATCATCAATGCGGGGAAATTACATGTTGAGCTTGATGGACCATATTTCCCGAGTGATTCCCCTATTGAATTCGTTACGTATCTTCACAAGCAGGATGATGGTGCCAAAAAAAGGATTAATTCGAAGGTAGCTTCTCATAAGACCGCCAAGCAGTCTTATAACGAAACCACTTCAGTGGTTCTGCATATTGGGGCAATCAAAACAGGCTCATCAGCACTTCAGTACGATATGACGTGGAATCCAATACGGAAGAATTTAGTGCCGTCAGAGCCTGATTATGAATATGCGAGTCTTGTTCCTGGTCAGCTCATTCGCGGTAGTCAACTGCAATCACATGCAAAAACTTTTGCAGCTCATTACAGTATGAGTGCTACGCTATCTGCACTCACTAGCCAGCAACCTGCGTTCCTAGACAGAGCACGTGAGTCCCTTGCTGCAGTTCATCGCGACGGACGTATTCCTGTTCTCAGTTACGAGACATGGTTACGAGCAACTCCAAAGGATATCGAACGATTTACAAATACTCTTGGTGGGAAAATACGTGCTATTGTCTACGTTCGTCCTCCCGTCCAATGGCTTGCTTCATGGTACTATCAACGCGACAAGGTTGCGGAGGATTCAAGGTTTGTTGAAAGGTATCTGCGTTTCGCACGATTTATTGATGCGATTAAAGTGTGGCAAGCAGCACCATTCGTTGAACGTGTTGATATTCGACTACACTCTAAAAATATTTGTACTGATTTCTGTCATCTGCTCGGCTGTACAAAGAGCAGTAAGAGTATTCAGCATAACCAGTCGCTGCCAGATGCTGCCGTTGACCTACTTGTTCGAAGAAGTTGGCCTGAAAAACTTTCAATTTCAGAGGCAAAGTTTGCGTTGTGGAGATGGTTACCGGAAAAACCAGCTGTTGAGTCCATCCTTACTAAGGCAGCTTTTCCATTCAACCAGAAGGAGATTTCACACATTATTTCCGCGACGCAGGATGCCTCGCGTGAACTTCTTCAGCACTGCGATCCGGATATTCGCACGTTAATAGAATCGGATCAGCGTTGGTGGTCTGATGCTCCTGAAGTGCATGGGATTTCCACAGCCAAAGATTCGGAAAGTGATGCGGCACAAGTAGACGCTGACACATTTACACTTCTCCTCTGGGAGTGCCTTTTGGAAGCTGACGCTGCTTGGCGACGTGAGCGGTCGTCCTAAGCCGATACCACGGTCCTTCCAGAATTAGCTAGTGAAGAAATTGCCCGATCTTGTGATCAACATTCCTGAGAATTTTTAGTCTTCCACTTAAACTACTGATCCGAAAATTTGATTAGTAAAAGACAATACGGGATAGACAGCAACCTTTTTCTTAGACAACAATTGAACTTTCAAAATGATTGATTGGGAGGAAGATGTCATATTTAATAGTGAAAGTAACAGTGAGAAAAAAACCTCCTGCTTTCAGCAGTGAAGAGTAAGAATCTTTGATGTCGCTTCAAATCGTCACTCCGTAAACAAATCAAATGAGCGGAGAGAGGTCCCTGCACTGCTAAAAGCTTTGTTCTTCTCGTTAGCTTCGACTTACAGAGGCCGTAAACTATATAGTTCTGATGTCTAGGAACCACGGTCATCGGGTGGTTGAGACAGCAAATCTTGCACTATGGCATGCACTTGTTTTTCGTGTGAGACTATTCAACACGAAGGTCAGCTAATGCCTTCTGTTCGTATTCTTTGACGGCTTTTCCGGCTTCGACAACCTGTTTGTTCAGTGATTGAAACGCTGGGTCATCATTCAGTGATTGCCTGACAGCGGTTCGTTTTTCAATGGCCTCATCAATACTCTTGAATGCTTCAGGATAAGAGAGCTCAATCGCTTTTTGTAATCGCTTCGTTTCAGCTACTAACGCTCGAAGTTGTGAGTTGTTATTCTTGTCCAGCTCGTGTCGAAGCTGTGCAAGTTCAGAAAGAAAACGATGCTGTGGAATGTCATCGGATCGAAGTACCTGTAAGTCCGGGTATAGAGAGACGACGTATTCATCTTCAGCCTTGCGGGCTTTGTTGATTGCGTTTTCCATCTCTTTAAATGTTGTATCGGTTTTTCTTGCTTTCTTTTTCAATGCTGCAATTTGCTTTGAAAGTTGCTTGTGTGTTTGGAAAGCGTCAGGATATGTCGTGTGTAGAGATGACTGAAGAGATTCATGGAGAGCAACAAGGTCCTGATAGGTTCTGTCGAACCGCGTGAGGTCTGATTTGACGTTAATCAAATCGTATTTTACTCGTTCTTCTTTTGTTCTCGGTACAAGTGGTCTCCCTTTTTGGGTAGCTATGACTTCGTCTCGGAGTGAACTCCAGTCTTTCTTTTGGCCAATTGCCTGCCAAATAAAAACGTTGTCGATGGAGGCTCCAGGAAGGTCAAATTGAAATGCCAAGTATTCACGGGTGCGATTCACAATGGGATGTGAACCATACACGAATGTATGAGCTGAAGTATGGGCGACCATTTCATCATTCCAATATTCGACAGTCATTGTGTGCCACGAATTTTGGTGAGATAGGCTTGCACATTCACCAAGGTGTGAGGGAACAAAGCCAGCGTCACGGTCACTCGGTGTGTTGACTTGAAAATAGTTTGGGCGGATTTGGGTAATGCTGTTGTAGTGACCGCCACTCCCAGTGACTAGGCGGATGTCCGTTGTTCGATCTGAAAACTTGAAATCAAACTGAATAATCGTGTTGTAAAAAGAGGCGTCCTGTATCCGCACGCGACGATTTTCAGTTGGATAGAGTTCGGTTCGGTGCAGGCTGCCATCACGGAGACTAAAGTCTCCTTTGAAGGCCCACCGATGCGAGACAGTATTTGGATCAAAAGTTTCAGAAAAGATAAGCTCACCCGGTAAACACATGAGAGTCGTGGGCTCTTTAGCCGCTGCAGTGGCAACTCCGACGGTGGCAAAGTTCAGGCAGATGGCGAAGATGATGAACGTCTGGTTAGTCTTCATATGATTGTTACTCGGTGATAATCTGACTGTCTTTAAATGTCAATTGCGGCATATTGCGAGACCTCTTGCATGCTTACTGGGGATCTGCAGAGCAGACATCCCCACACCCGTCGGCTTTCTCCTCTTCAAGCATCCCAAAGGCAACCCGTGCGGTGGCTGCTGTTACGCCGCTATTAACAGCTGAAGTAACTGCAACCAAGGCATTGAGTTCGTGGTCGGTCAATCCAATTCTGCGGGCCTTTTCAATCCGGTTTTGAGTGCAAACCTGACAGCCACGAGTCATTGTTACAGCCAGGCCGATTAAATGCTTCTCTCGTTCACTCAATAATTCCGTGTTATGTGTTTGTTTGATGTGATCTACGATAAGGGTGTCGTCGTAAAGCATAGTCGATAACTCTTTTGATTCAGTAAATTAAACTCTAGTATATAGAATGAATGATCATGGGGTTTTTTGGCAGTTATTATGAATCAAGTTATAAAAGTTGTTTTTTTCAGTATGGCTGCCTGCACGGTACTATTTTCTGGAAAACTGCGAGCTGAAAAAACATCTACACCTCAGAATATTCTGTTCATTGCAATTGACGACCTGAATGACTGGGTTGGTGTATTAGGTGGTCATCCTCAAGCCCTGACTCCGAACATAGACAAGCTTGCCGAACAAGGGTTGTTGTTCACCAACGCTCACTGCACAGCCCCAGGTTGCAATGCTTCTCGTACCAGCCTTTTGATGGGGCTTCGTCCATCGACCACGGGCATCTATCAAAACGCGCATGATTGGCGCGAGACCTCGCTTGTTGATACCGCCGTGCATTTACCGCAACACTTCAAAAACAATGGATATAAGACCCTTGGAACTGGCAAGCTTTTTCATGCCCACACGTTTTTCGACGCCAAGCATCTTTCAGGGTTTAGCGACCCGAAAGCATGGGATGACTATTACCCTTCACTGACCCAACAGATGCCTCCCGAGCGTGTTCCCGAAAAATGGCCTGTCAATAGTAGTAAGAAGTTTTACGGGGGCCACTTCGACTGGTCACCGCTTTCCATTGACAATACTGAGATGGCAGACGCCAAAGTGGTCCACTGGGCTAAAAAGCAACTTGCCACGGAACACGAAAAACCGCTTTTTCTGTCGGTGGGCATCTACCGTCCCCATGTTCCGTGGTACGTGCCACAGAAATACTTTGACCGGTTTCCCCTCGATTCCATCCAGCTTCCCAAGCATCTCGATCAGGATATG
>DONH01000364.1:0-156 GCA_003509235.1 Planctomycetaceae bacterium | reverse complement strand
GGCCACTTCGACTGGTCACCGCTTCCCATTGCCGATTCCGACATGGCTGATGCCAAAGTAGTGAAGTGGGCTAAAAAACAACTTGCCAAAGAACATGAGAAATCGCTTTTCCTTTCTGTTGGAATCTACCGTCCCCATGTACCGTGGTACGTGCCA
>DONH01000002.1 GCA_003509235.1 Planctomycetaceae bacterium | reverse complement strand
GTCCTGATATACAAGATGAGCATTTAACGGTCTTTGATTGCGCTTTTAAGCCTCGCCTTGGAAAACGGTCTATTGAGTGGCAAGCACATATCAAGATGATGGCAGAAGCCCAACCGTTTCTTTCCGGGGCCATTTCAAAAACTGTGAACATGCCTCGTGAAACGACTCCTGAAGACATTGCCGGTGCATATGTCGAAGGCTGGCGACTTGGACTAAAGGCCATTGCAATTTATCGTGACGGCTCAAAAGAAAGTCAACCACTGGGTACGAGTACAGAGAGTGATAAGAATGCAGAAAAGGCCGTCGCTGCGCCGCGACGAGAACGTTTGCCCGACACGCGAAGGAGTGTGACTCACAAGTTTAATGTTGGTGGGCATGAAGGCTATATCACTGTTGGTCTCTACGATGACGGTCGACCTGGTGAACTTTTCATCACAATGGCAAAAGAAGGCAGCACAATTGGTGGCTTGATGGACTCTTTCGGAACAGCTGTGTCCATGAGCCTGCAATATGGTGTTCCCCTTGAAGTCTACACGAAGAAGTTTTCGCACACGCGGTTTGAACCTTGGGGTTACACCAAAAATCCCGATATACCTGTCGCAAAGAGTTTGGTGGACTATATCTTCCGCTGGATGGGAACCGAGTTCCTGCCTGGTTATCGTGAAGCAAATCGACCTGCAGGCAGTAGCAGTGGCGGGGAGGCCGCTGCAGGAGATGATGGAGAAAGTGAGTCCAAGCCCGCCGCCACGAAGGCGAGCGGGCATGCAAATGGGCAGGAAGCCACAAATGGAAAACACAATACCAGCGGACAACTCACCACAAGTAGGGGGAGACACCCAAGTGGGCGAAACGGGAAAGCCACCGTTACCGCTCGTGCAGCGACACTCTCAGCTCCTAAAAGAAAAGGGCAGGATGGAACAACAGCAGCCCTTCTTGAACGTGCTGGGCTGAAAATGGCAGAAAACCCTGAGGCAAGTGCCGACGACAGACAGAGTCAGTTTGCAAAATTTCAGATTGATGCCCCGGCCTGTGATAACTGCGGATCAATTACCGTCAGAAATGGAAACTGCTACCTCTGCCATAACTGTGGCAACAGCATGGGATGCAGCTAAATAAAAACGCTGATCAAAGACAGTTGCGGAAGGACTTTTTTCTACGCAACTGTCTTTTTTTGTGACATTCGATTTGCTTCAAAAGTGAACCCAACACTTTAATCATTTTTGAGCTGTGACAGAATTTCTTGACGTATACCGTTTCGCTCAGACACCGGAATATTAATCGTCTGCAATCAATCACTTCTCATCAAGAATATCAACTGTCTTGAATTCCTTGCCTTCGAGCATTTCTAGGGATGCTCCGCCACCGGTTGAAACATGGCTCACTTTTTCAGCATAGCCAAGTTGCTCAACTGCTGCTGCTGAATCACCACCACCAATAATCGTAATTGCACCACTCGCTGTTGCACCAGCAACGGCATCGGCGACTGCCTTTGTACCTGCATCGAAAGGGGGCATTTCAAAAACACCCATCGGGCCATTCCAGACAACAGTGCCCGCGCTTTGAATAATTTCAACGTACCGTTTGGCCGTATCGGGTCCAATATCAAGACCTTCGAATCCATCCGGTATTTCACCGGCATTTACTATTTTTTTATTGGCATCTGGTGAAAAGTCGTCTGCACATTGGGTATCCACTGGGAGAACAAGTTTTTCTCCTCCATCTTGGAGGAGCTGCTTTGCCAATTCAAGTTTATCTGGTTCTACAAGAGAATCACCGGTCTTCCCACCTTGAGCAAGAGAGAACGTATAAGCCATTGCACCACCAATCAAAATATGATCACAAATCTTTAAAAGATTTGTAATAACAGCAATCTTATCGCTCACCTTTTTACCGCCGAGAATCGCAACAAACGGTCGCTTCGGTTGGCCAATAGCATCTGAGAGATACTGAATTTCTTTCTCAACAAGAAAACCAACGACCACTGGCTTACCTGATTCTTTCATGGCTTTAGGAACAGCGTACATACTGGCTTCGGTCCTATGACAAGTTCCAAAAGCATCGTTCACATAGGCATCTGCAAGATCCGCAATGCCTGCAACGTAGCTTGCGTCATCTCCCTTTTTTTCTCCAGAGTTAAACCGAACGTTTTCCAGCACCAGAACATCACCAACTGACAATGCATGCGCTTTTTCTGTTGAGTCTTTCCCTCCGGTATCAGTCGCAAGAGCTACTGGCTTTTCAAGAAGTTCACCCAAACGTTTAGCCACTGGTGCAAGCGAGAGTTTGGTGTTTGCCTCACCCTTCGGACGACCGAGGTGGCTCATAAGAATCGCTTTCCCACCACGATCAAGAATGGATCGTACTGTTGGAACGGCCATGCGAATCCGACGATCATCGGTTATTGTGCCGTCACTGTCCTGAGGGACATTAAAATCAACGCGGACAAGAACGGTTTTACCGGCAGGATCAAGGTCGGCGACTGACTGCTTTGCCATCGGGTGCGGCTCCTCATAGAAATAGGTGGGTCTGAAAAGAACCATCGTATTTCACATAAGGATCGTTTCATTCGCAAGACTACCGCTCTGTACTCGCTCTCTGCCCATAGATCTTCACATTTGAGAAGTCGTTCATGTCATCGAATGAGCCAATACCGACTCTACCTGATGTAAATGTTTTATTGTGTGCCTCCATGAGAGGTTTTTTCATATTATCAAAAAATACTGCTATTTTTCCGCTCGCTGGATATCGTTCAAGTTTGACGTGGTGCCATTGACCATCCCATGGGACAGACTGCTTATTTGTTGTCAGTGCTCGACGAGGTGCTCCGTCAACTATCATGATTTGTCCGCTACGTGGATCAGGCTTTGCACCGAGGTGAACATAATAAAAATGTTCGGGATCCTGATACTGAAAGAACACGCAGCAGTCGCGGTGGTTCCCAGTGTCGCGAGTACTTTTAACGTCAAATTCAATAATGGTTTCAATAAGATTCAAGTCTTGGACTAGAGCTATATTATGTGGGCTCCGAACCTTCGGCTGGTAGTCACTTTTACGCTTATTGATTCCCCAAGCTGAGCGACCATCCTTGTTCGTAAGTGTCCATGAGCCAGCGTCTGTTGTTTCCCACCGTGCACTCCCATCACTGAAATCATCTTGAAAGACCAGCGGCAGAGCTGATTGGCCAGATGCATTGGGGCCGCCTAATACGTACGCTAGGAGCCCTGCGGCGAAAAGTATGCTCCCTCGATTCGTCACACGATGATTTGTCATAATAAGAATCCCTGTTCTACTTCTGGTTGAATAATTTTTCTACTGAAGAATGTCCTTCGTATAGGTTCTATTATGCGAGATCTTTTCCGACATGTTGAACTTCTTTTGAATTCATTTTCTTCCCTTGTAGGAAGGGATTTACTTGTTCACAATCGCACGTATGAAGAACAAGCTCATTGTTTATTTACTGCACCATTCGTTGTTGTTTCCCATGGAACAGAAGACGATCCCATATTGAACTATGGAAACGAAAAAGCGCTCTACCTTTGGGATATGACTTGGGAAGATTTCATTCAGACACCGTCTCGAAAAACAGCTGAGCCAATTCATCAAAATGAGCGGGCCCAGCTTTTGGAAAGAACACTAAAGAATGGTTATATTGATGACTATTCCGGGATTCGAGTTTCCAAAACTGGAAAACGTTTCAAGATTGATCAAGCTATCATCTGGAATATTACTGATGAGAACGGACACTATTACGGTCAGGCAGCAACTTTCGATACATGGCACTATTTGCCTCCAATACCATCTGTTCACACGAATCCCTGAAGACGCCCTCGTCGTCTTTCCCTAACACTTTCTCGTAAGGTTGGCCTCATGTTGAATCGAAAAGCACCAAATGCTTTATATAGTCTTTTATTTGTGTGTTCTTTTCTCATAGTCAGCCCGCTCTTGGCATCGGAATGGCTGCCTCTTATCACTGGTCGTCTCGCTGATAATTGGACAACAAAAGGAGCATGGATATTACAAGATAATGGCGTTATCCACCTGCCTGAACGCGACTACAAACATTGGAAAAACTACGAAAATTACCTTGTCCTGAAGGATATCGGTGTCACCAATTTTGAATTTGATTTCGATTGGCATACAGACCAGAACAGCGGACTTTACTTTCACATTCCGGATCTTTCACAACTTCAAGATCGGCATCATAAAGAGGTTCAGCTCTACGAGAACAGTCTTTGGTCGAAGCCCGAATTTGGGGACCATACTGCCGGAGGAATTATTCCAGGTCATGCACCAACAAAGAATGTTTCAAAACCTGCAAAACACTGGAACCATATGCACATTCGGTGTGTAGACAATCAGATTACCGTTTCAATAAATGATGAGGTGGTAAACCAAGCCAACCTCAATGAGGGCGCGGCCGGCAAACGATCCTCACATGGAGGATTTGCTTTTCAAGACCATGGCCATGCGGTCTGGATCAAGAACATTCGAATCAAGATTCTCGATGAAGGAACATAGTTCGTTCTTACACATCAAGATTTCTTACATCAAGAGCGTTCCGTTCTATAAACTCCCGACGAGGCTCGACTTTCTCTCCCATCAACGTGCGGAAGAGTTCATGAGCGGCGGCGGCATCTTCCATTGAGACACGAAGAAGCGTTCGATTGGATGGATCGAGGGTTGTTTCTCGGAGTTCTTCTGCGTTCATTTCACCAAGGCCCTTGAACCGGGTAATGGCCAAACCCTTCTCACCAGCACGTCGCACGGCAGTAAGGAGACCTCTTAGATCATCAAGTCCGATTTTGTTCTCGCCCCGACGCAGCAGATATCGAGGCTCTTCCGTACCCGTTCTGTCCTCCGGCATGAGGGACTCAATTCCAAATCCCATAGAATCAAGCTCCGTGAGCCCCGCATTGATGCTGCGGACCTCATGAAGATCTATAACGATAAGTTGATGTTCAGCAGATTCCGGATCGGCTGCACCTCCTCCTCCTGGCTTATTTTCATCAGCTTTGCCAGCCTCTAATTCACCACCTATCAGTTTTTCTTTGGATTCGACAAATGTCTCAAGCTGGTCCCGACTCGTAAACCAATGCTCTTCAGCACCAAAAAAGACGTGATACATTGGCAGCTTTTTTGTCTCCGAATCTCGACGAGCTGCGTGGTCGCGCAAGCTAATTCCTCGACGCTCGAGGGCAACCAAGGCATCCTCTAATCCTGCCAGCGTCCGACAGAGCCTCTGCATCTCTTCACCAGCCAGTTCCCGCCCATCACCAGGTAGAAAAACACCTTCTCCGAGGCCTTGGTCAAGCAGTTGTTGTTTCATTTCCTCTTCTGTTTGCACATAGTAAACATGCTTCTTATTCCGTACACGAAACAGTGGTGGTTGCGCAACATAGACATGGCCAGATACAACCAGTTGATACATTTGCCTGTAGAAAAAGGTGAGCAAAAGTGTGCGGATGTGGGAACCATCGACATCAGCATCCGTCATAATGACGACTTTGTCGTATCGTCGTTTTGTTAGATCCGCCTCAGGCCCAATGCCTGCTCCAATTGCTGAAATAACACTTCGCACTTCTTCGTTCGCAAGAACCTTATCCTCACGACTTTTATACGCATTAATAATTTTTCCACGAAGAGGAAGAATCGCTTGATATTCACGTAGACGGCCGCCTTCGGCCGAGCCGCCGGCTGAATCACCCTCGACGAGATAGAGTTCACATTTATCAACATCTTTGCTTGTGCAGTCACGAAGTTTTCCTGGAAGACCACCACCTGAGAGTGCACCTTTTCTTTCACGCAAAAGTGCTTTTGCTTTTTGAGCAGCAGTACGCGCTTCGGCAGCCAGGACCCCTTTTTGAACAATAGCTTTTGCACTTTTGGGGTGCTCCTCCAGATATTTCCCAAGGAACTCACCCACGGCTGACGTTATGATGCTTTCAACTTCACTGTTACCAAGTTTGGTCTTTGTCTGGCCTTCAAATTGTGGCTCAGCAACTCGTACACTCACAACAGCTGTAATTCCTTCCCGAACATCATCACCTGTTGGTATTAAATCCTTATAGATCCCTGTTTTCTTGCCATATGAATTCAGACTTCGGGTAAGCGCTGAACGAAAACCAGAAACATGCGTTCCACCTTCATTTGTGGAAATGTTATTCACATAACTGTGAACGTTTTCGGTAAAGTCGCTGGTGTATTGAAGGGCTATATCCCAGGCGACACCCTCTGTTTCACCTTTGAGACAAATGACATCGGCATGGACAGCATCACTTGACCGATTCAACCATTCAACAAATTCTTCAACTCCCCTCTCATAGTGATACTCTTCTGTCTGACCACTCGAAGCATCCGTGAAGACAATACGCACGCCCGAGTTGAGGAATGCTAATTCCTGCAGACGGCGAGCAAGAATATCCCAGGAAAATTTAGTCTGCGGAAATATTTGAGGGTCTGGTTTAAATGTTGTTTTTGTACCTGTCGTAGTCGCGGTGCCCATCTTGCGAACAGGCCCGGTGGGCTCACCACGCTGATATTCCTGCTGCCAGAGATGTCCATCTCGTGCTACCTCAACCTCACACCACTCAGAAAGGAAATTGACGACTGTGACGCCGACACCATGAAGACCGCCGGATGTCTGGTACGCACCCTTTTCAAATTTTCCGCCAAATTTGAGAACTGTCATCACACCTTCAAGGGTCGATACTTCACGATCCATCTCTTCTGAAAGTTGCTCATGGATCCCTGTAGGGATTCCGCGTCCGTCATCTTCAACGGTCACACTACCGTCGACATTTACTGTCACTGATACTCTATAAGCATATTTAGCCATACACTCATCAATCGAGTTATCAACGACTTCATAGACCAAATGATGAAGTCCGCGTGACGTATTGTCACCGATATACATTCCAAACCGTTCTCTCACATGCTCACGGTCAGAGAGATGCTTCAAGTCAGTACTTGTGTAACCTGCCTCAGATGAATTTTCTGCAGGGGATGGTGCTGATTCAGCCATGGACACCTTTCGCGAAACAATTGAGTGAGTTGAAAAACATTTTTTATGAACGAATTTTTACAATCTTAAACATATCGATCCTACTTCTGACCTGCTTCGATAAGGAGACGACAACGAATATCCGTAATCCCTTCCGATGGCAGCAGCGATTGCAGTTTTTGAATGACTTCATGTTTATGAAATCCCATTTCCTGAACAAGTGCTGAATGCGTTACAAATACTTCAAGAACACCTCGTCGAACTACACCTGCCTGTGAACCCCCTCGCAAACTTTCTGGGGCGACACTTTCCCATGCAGAACGTAACGCATCACTTCCTTGCTCCCGGTCATAGCCGGCCCTCGCCATCAACCTCGACAGAACATTTCCGAGAGTTCGTGGGTCTGTCATTCGGCTAGTTTTCCAATGTGAAGACACTGAAGGCACAGTAATTATCCTTTGCATGACGAGCGACTAATCAGCCGCTAACGGCATTACACAGTACCCATAACCATCATCAGTTCGATAGACACACGCACTTTGCCCATCCGTGAGTTCGACATCAATCGAAGTTGCTGGATCGAGGACTCGAAGGAATTCGCTTATGAAACGGGGATCAAGTTTGATCTGTACTGTTTCACCACTGTGATCAATGGGCATCTCCACACGACTCTGGCCGCTTTCTGCGGATTGCCCCGCGAGGACCAATTGTCCCGACTCAG
>DONH01000077.1 GCA_003509235.1 Planctomycetaceae bacterium | reverse complement strand
TTCGCTGAAAGATAAGATTGTCATAGGTTTTTGTTCGGCGGGTATTGGTTGTTGTGCCAGATACGGCCCATGAGATGTTGTCCAATGTGCCAAGCCGATCGAACTGCTTGGGTGCGGCATTAAGGTCTCCGAGTAAAATGATGTCATCTTCATCGGGACGTGCCATTTTTAGTGCGAGAAATGCATCGGCCAGTGCATCGACCTCCTCCGGTACTTCGTCAGGATCTGTATGGATATTGATCATCCAGAATGTAAAACTCTGTTCTGGAGGAACCATACGTGATCGGAAGCGCACAAAAAGAGGTGGTCTGTGAAGTCGATCTCCAGGATCATGCATTGTGCCAACGGATGTCGTATCGACCTCAATACGACGTGTGTCGTAAAGGAATGTGTACTGTTCCTTACTAACTGTTCGACCAAGTCGTGGTCCAATTACATATTGGTAGCTGCTTCCATCAGCATTCACATGCTTGACGAAACTCGGGATAATATCATTTGATTTTGCCCGTACTTCTTGAATAGCAACGACATCAAAATTTCGAATAACCTTTACTAGGGTATCCACAACATGAGCCTTCGCCATTTTTGATGTTCCGAATACCTGAATATTGAAACTTGCGATTCGAACATGGTCCGCTGAACGTTGCTCAAGGCCAGCACCGCTTGCACAGAAATTTAGACTGCTGGAAAAAACAACAGCGAATACTGCTAGAAGTCCTATAGTTCGGTTTTGAATCACCCCGCACCACCCTCCCGCATTTGCTATCGGCAGTGATGGCTTCTTTACTCGGAGAAGTCTGTGGTGATCACTATTCCTTATCAAATAGTGAGTTCCCAGAAATTAGTGAGGAAATAGGAAAAACAAGGCAAATTAAGGGTATGATGAAGCTTCCTCAGTTTCCCTTTTCCGGAGAGTTTTCCATGCGTTTTTCATCCATGCGACTGACAATTCTTGTTTCTCTTTGTTTTGGAGTGCCGCACCATTGTAGTTTTGTTCAAATGGTTGAAGCCGCTGCAGTCGAGCCGTTGAAAGTTTTGATTGTTGCGGGTGGCTGCTGTCACGACTACGCCACACAGACCAAACTGTTAAAGAAGGGAATAGAAGAAAGAATCAACGCCTCTGTTGAGGTAATCTATAATCCTGATACTTCCACTGAAGCACGTTTTGACATCTATGAATCAGATGGCTGGGCTCGTGATTTTGATGTCGTGATTCATGACGAGTGTAGTGCTAATGTAAGTGAGCGGCCGTATGTGGATCGTATCCTTAACGCACATCGTAATGGAGTCCCAGCAGTGAATCTTCATTGTGCAATGCATTCGTACCGGTGGGGAAACTTTCAGGAACCAGTAGCAGATGGAGCAGATAATAGCGGCTGGTACGAGATGATTGGCCTACAGTCATCTCGCCATGGTCCGCAATCACCAATTGATGTGACGTACTCTGATCATGTCATTGCGGAGGGATTGTCAGCTTGGAAAACGGTGAATGAAGAACTCTATAACAATGTTCGTGTTTACGACAGTGCTCACATAGTCGCATCTGGCAGACAGATGCAGATGCCAAGGAAAAAGAAAAACAAGCCAGTGAACCCGGATGTGAAGCCTACTGAGGTAGAGGCAGTTGTTGCCTGGACTAATGAGTTCGGGACAAAGAAAACACGAATCTTCAGTACATCACTCGGTCATAATAATGATACGGTTGGTGATGATAAATATCTCGCGCTCATTTGCCGTGGCATCCTTTGGAGTACTCACAAGCTGACCGATTCTGGGGAACCAGTAGTGGGTTACAGTAAGTAGGAAGTCGTTATGACTTTTAGTTGTGAGCGTTCTTGACAGCTTGTGATATGACAATGATTTTTGCCTGTGAAGCCTACGTAACGGTATCGTAATTTTGGATTCAATCAGCAGAAAAATCATCGAATAAGCTGTGGAGCAAGGCTGGTGCGCGCTCAAGAAAAAGACTAAGTCCAGAATGTGATATGAGGAGGTACTACCGTATGGGCAAATGGATTTTTGTTGCAATTGCTCTTTCTGCTACCGCACATGCAGATGTTTTTCCGGTACCCGATGCGGTTGTTCCGACAAGGATCGAAGGCGTACAACCTCGGAATGTGGTCTTCATTCTTTCTGATGATCATCGCTATGACGCAATGAGCTTTATGGGTCACCCATTTGCGAAAACACCACATATGGATGCAATGGTGAAAGAAGGAGCCCATCTTAAAAATGCATATGTGACAACGTCTTTGTGTTCGCCAAGCCGAGCGTCAATTCTGACAGGTCTCTATACATTTCGTCATCGAGTGATCGATAACCAGAGACCAGTTCCTGAGGGCACGTTGTTCTTTCCACAGTATCTTCAGAAAGCCGGATACAAGACCGGGTTTATTGGGAAATGGCATATGGGCCATGCGAGTGATGATCGCCGACCAGGATTTGACTACTGGTTCAGTTTCAAAGGTCAGGGTAAGTATTACCCTCCCAATGATAGCTATACGATTAATGATAACGGGAAGCGGGTGCCACAAGATGGCTACATCACAACGCTGTTGACGAGAAAAGCAGTCGAGTTCCTCAAGGAAACAGATCGTGACACACCATTTTTTTTGTATCTGTCGCATAAGGCAGTACATGGCCCTTTTACGCCTGAGCTATTGTACAAGGGAACGCTTTTGGATCAGCCGTTTACGCTTCCTCTATCAAGTGAGCATCTGACGAATAATCTGCTCAATCGTCCGCGATGGCTTCTTGATCAGCGCAATAGTTGGCATGGCATGGATTTTCCACTGCACACAGCAAATAGTGTGGAATCGTTTTATAAGAGCTATTGCGAAGCACTGCGTTCTGTGGACGACAGTATTGGGGCGGTTTTGCAGCAGTTAAAAGCAATGGGTATCCATGATGAAACACTCGTCATTTATATGGGTGACAATGGCTATATGTTCGGTGAACATGGCTTAATTGATAAACGTGTGGCCTATGAAACATCGAGTCGCGTGCCACTGCTCATGCAGTGCCCTGATCTTATTCAAGGCAGTACAGTTGTCGACGAAGTGGTGGCAAATATTGATATAGCCCCAACAGTTATGCAGGCCATGGGGCTGAAGAAACCGCCGCATATGGATGGACAGAGTTTTCTGCCACTAGCCTGTGGTGAGGAAATTCCTTGGCGCGACTACTTTCTATACGCCTACTATTGGGAACAAAACTATCCGCAAACTCCAACACATTTTTCGCTGCGTGGTGATCAGTACAAGTACACAACATATTACGGCTTATGGGATACCGATGAACTCTTTGATATCAAGAATGATCCGGAAGAACAAAATAATCTCATTCATGATCCTGCATTTCATGACATAAAGCAGCAAATGCAAAACCGGCTCTACACAATGATGGAAGAACTTGGTGGTATGGAAATTCCATTAAATCGGC
>DONH01000280.1 GCA_003509235.1 Planctomycetaceae bacterium | reverse complement strand
AAAAACTTTGTGACGACAAAATCACTCCCAAAGACAGCCCCAAAAAACTTTTAATGCACAGCAGCCTTTGAAAACAGATTGAGTATGAGAACACCGACAATGATACATCCCATTCCCAAAAATGCTGGTGCGTCAAGTGTCTGACCATACAAAACCCAGCAAGCGAGGGTAATTAGGACGAGGCCAACTCCAGACCAGACCGCATAGCCAACCCCAACAGGAATTGTTTCAAGCGTCAAAGACAACAAATAAAATGCAAGTCCATAACCGACAACAACAAAAACCGAGGGTATCGGATTCGTAAAACCCTGTGATGCCTTGAGGCAACTTGTACCAATCACCTCTGCTAAAATAGCAAACGTCAAATAGATCCATGACTTCATAAGATGAGCTACTTTCCGAGAAAAGGGTTTCTTGCACGTGCCCGAAGCCTTAAGACATTTTTCCCAAAGAAGTTACTACTTCTGATACACCCGAACATAATCAATCTGCATTTCATCAGGCAGTTTTGTTACATCAAGCCGTGGCCGTTCCCAATGTGAGCAGAGAAGGCTTAAAACCAGGTACTGCGGTACCTGAGAAATTGCTTTCGTGTCTCGCATGATTTCAACACCGTCCCAGAAAAAAACACACTCCTTATCAGTCCAGAGTAGACCATAGACATGAAAGTCTTCACTGAGATCACCCATTGGACTTTCAGAATTGCCCTCAACAGGCCCACCCATTTTTGGGAAATCTGGAATTGATGGACTCCTAACTTTCCCAGGCATACCGTCGTTTGTTGTACCCCAATAGTAAATATTCATACCGGCCCACCCTTGGCGGCGACCGGAGCCGAACCATTCAATGATATCCATTTCTGTGCCACTCTTACCGGGCTCATCAACAAAACTTTGAAAATGTGGCGTCTGCACCCAGAACGCTCCATGGTGTCCTTGATATTTCTGGAACTTCAGCCGGCACTCAAAATAGCCATGCTTCCATTCGTGCCGACCACGCGTTTGGATATAACTGGCATGAACTCTTTCATTTCGCCAAAGAGTTCTAAGGTGCAGAAGCCCATCGGCGACACTGATTGTTCCCTTGGAGTTCAATGATGCCGCATCTCGTGTTTTGTACGAGGGCATTGTCCAGTTCTCTGGTTTGAGAACTTTTCCATCAAACTCATCACGCCACACTATCTGGTGGTCAGCTGTGACACACGCAGGCAATTTCGATCTGCCAGAAAGCTCGAAATCGACTTCTTCACAGAGACCGTTCACGCTGCTACACACCAGCACCAGAGCTACCACACCTCGAACTAAAAAATATTGCACGAGACGATGGATCAGACAGTTTGTCTCTCGATAGTGTCGAACAAGATGTATAAACCTTTTGACTTCACGTATTTGCATGACTTAAGGACTTGCCTCAATAGTAATGAAAAAATTACTACTCACCCACAAGAAGATCTCTTGTCGCAATGAGTTCACGGGCCATACCCGCAATAACATCTCCACTTGCAACCCCCGGCAAGACAGGCCACGTATAGGTTTCCACTTCAAGGTGCGGCTCATAGGGCAGTTGGCCCAGAGCATGAAGTGCCCGAATAAGTTCTGGCCTTGTTGTCCCTAACGGGCCAAGACGATCTGCATCGACTGGAACATGAAAATGCACTCGCCATTTTTCGGCCTGCTGCCAGTCAGGAGGCGGATCAAGTGCAAGTTCTTGAGACAGGTCCGTACGGCTGATCACTCGGCCATCCGAATGCCGTGCAAAGGTCTGATGAAGATAGCGGTGTTCAGCAAACGCCGCTAACGCCTGACGCGATTTTTCGTCTGATGGTTTATTGAGTTCAATTGCACAACTTATTTGCACCTTATTAATACGAATATCAGCCGTAGCCAACTCACGAATAGCCACGTCCGCATTTTCAAACTCAACAGCCTGATGACAGACGTCGTAGCACACACCGATGTGCTGTCGCACCAGTCCACCAATCCCTGCTTTATCAGCAGTATCCCACAGTATCTCAAAAAACTGAATGGTCTCAGGGGTCGTTTCTAAAAGACAGAACGGCTCAGGCTCGATGGCCAACCGAATGATATTTCCAGTCTCATGATGTAATCTGTCAAGATCGCGAGCCAACTGCATAAGTTGATCGATAGCCCTTTTAGAAAAGTCAGGGGATTGTGCTGCTTGCTTATACGCAAGTGGCAGTGTTGAAATACTACCTTCATCTTCTCCTGTTACTATTGCTGCAAGGAACTGGCTGCAAAGTCGGGTGTATGCAAGGCGACGAACGTCTGACCAGTCTGGAAGATACACATTTTCTTTTACACGTTCTGAATGAAAATCACCAAAAGGAAAGGCATTGAGAGAAAAGCACTGAAGACCTTGATCAGCAAGAAGACTCGCGATTTTTTTTGTAACGGTCGAATCTTGAGCCACTTCAGAAATGACGACTTCAGGCAACCAAAGGCCAACCCCAATGCTAAAGCCACACTGTTCCTGAACAGAACGAGCTTCTCGGGTAATAATTCTCTCAAGATCATTGCGCGACCGACAAGGATGGACGTTCGTGCAATATGACAAGGGATAATGCATGGCCTGCTCTGTTCCCAAAAAAGTGCTTTACATTGATGAATTTACTTAACAAACTTCAATTGATCACTGTCTCATATTCACATCTGACAAGAATACGTCACTAGCTCATGCTTTCAGATGAGATATCATCTTCCCAGATCCCTTTATCCGTCTCATAAAGACATTCCTAAGACACGCCTTGGCATATCTAGCCTTGCTTTAAGGCCGTTACATCCAGCATTCGTTCGAGAGCAACAACAGACCAGTGTGCAGTATCTTGATCAACGCGAATTACGTTGACAGGATTCCCTGACTCGAGGTGCTCAAGGCTCCAACAGAGATGTGCCAAATCGATACGATACATGGTCGCGCACATACAAACAGTCGGCGAGAGAAATCGGATTGTCTGTTCAGGATGCTCTTGTTCGAGGCGTCTAACAAGATGAAGTTCTGTACCGATTGCCCATGAAGTGCCAGGGGCGGCAGTTTGTATCTGATTAATGATATAACTCGTTGAGCCAGCGAGGTCAGATTTTTCAACAACCTCCAGTGCGCACTCAGGATGGACAAGAACTTTGACATCTGGAATGTTCTCTCGCATCGTGGCAACATGCTCTGGACGAAACATTGCATGCACGCTGCAGTGACCCTGCCAGAGAATCACTCGACTTTTTTCCAGAGTTGTTGAATCATTGCCACCAAGTCGCGGATCATGAGGATTCCACACACACATCTGCTCAAGTGGGACACCCATTGAGTTGGCCGTATTCCGGCCGAGGTGTTGATCCGGAAAGAAAAGAACTCGTTTCGTTCTGGCAAAAGCCCATTCAAGAACAGCTCGAGCATTGCTTGATGTGCAAACAATGCCACCTTGTCGACCACAAAAAGCTTTCAAGCTGGCGGCAGAATTGATATAGGTCACTGGAGTAATATCATCGGTGTCAATAATCTCACCGAGATCAGCCCACGCATCCTCCACCTGTTCAATTGCTGCCATATCAGCCATTGAGCAGCCCGCTGCTGTATCGGGCAATACGACGTTCACTCGTGAACCATTTCGACCTGCCATCTGCTCAGGTCGATTGACAAGAATATCCGCTGTCTCCGCCATAAAGTGAACACCACAAAACACGATGGCTTCGCAGTCTGTTCGTTCCGCGGCAGATTTGGAGAGCTGGTAACTATCACCTCGCAAATCTGCATGAGCAATCACAGCATCCTGTTGGTAGTGATGGCCGAGAATCAGCACACGCGACCCGAGACGCTGTCGAACTTCGTCAATTCGACTTGCCAGAGTAGCGTCGTCGAGCTTTCGATAGGACTCTAACGGCCCAGCTGCTAGAGGCTCATTTGTTGGTATTTGCACTCTCATCATGCCTACAGTATAGGCTGTCGCGGCGGTCCCTGTGCGGAGACCGCCTGGCATCTTATACTATCGGCTTCTCGTTGGAATCAACGAGGTGGCCATCCTCCGTATAGTGGCTACTGTTTTCGACTAACCCTTTCACCGTTGCACAGAAGGCTGGCGAGCGTCCATGGCGAAAAAGATCGCAAAAAAAAAGGCTGCCAAAAAAACCAAAAAGGCTGCCAAAAAAACCAAAAAAACAGTGAAGAAGGCTGTTAAAAAAACAGCAAAAAAGAAGACTGTTAAGAAAGCTACAAAGAAAAAGGCTGCCAAAAAAGTAGCAAAGAAAAAAGTAGCTAAGAAAGCAGCCAAAAAGCGAGCAACCAGAAAAAAGGTTGTGAAAGATGTCCGTCTTAAGGCGTACTGGGGAGTTTTCAACTCCGGGCTGAAGCGTCTTGCTGTCTTCGAATATGCTGACAAGCGTGCTGCCGAAAAGAAGGCAAAAGAACTCTCGAGTGGCTCAAAGGGCAATCACTTCATTCAACTCGTTAAAGAGCCAATCACTGAGGCATAACGGATTCGCTGTGGGGCTACACAATTATGTGTTAGCCCCACGGGCTCTGCCAATCACCCCAAGCCTCAAGATACCGTGCCAGTCCTGACGACTCTGTTGCTTTGCCCCGAATCCAGATGTGGGCTGCTTCAATCAATGACTGCTCGTCTGCAAGAGAAATTGCGCCAGCAACTACACGGCTCCGTAGATAAACAAAGTACGTGTCGAGTACATCACTTCGACAATAGTCATGAATTTCACGTGCTCGGCCACCATCCCAAAGGTCTTGAACCATATGACCAGCTACATCAAGTTTTCCAGGTTTGCCAATAAGGTTGGCAGCCAGAGAAAGTCCTCCCACAAATCGACTTGCACCATTATTGGTCAAAAACTCGTGTAAGTCGAGATGTGCATCGCTGTTAAAACGATTCCGTGGCTGTTCGAAACTGCGAGCATGTTCGGCAATCCACTCAGGAATACCTAATCCGTACCGAAACGCACAAACTTCAAGCAGTGGCATATCAAAACCGCGGCCGTTGAATGAAACAAGCTGTGGCTGACCATTTTTTCGCCAGCCTTCCCAAAACAAACGCACGATTTCATGAGGGCGCGACATCTCTTCATCAAGAGCTACAAGATCAATCAATGAATAATCATCGGCAACTGTGGCAACAACAAGTGACACAGGGAGCTGAAATGTATATGGAATAAAATCTTTTCCATTTTGCTCAAGTAGTTCGGATCGATACCGCTGAATTGCTTCCGTTGGTGAGAGCTTTTCTTTCGGATAACGAATTTTTGCGATGAGTTCTCCGTCGGCTGCTGACTCGATATCAAAAATGAGCCTTGCTGTTCTTCGTTTTACCATTAAGAAACTCTCCTTCTAAATTAAGCTGGTAGCAAGGCGACAATCACCATGAGAACTCCGGTTTAGGAATTCCCCATTCTTTTCCATTGCGTACCCCTGCGAGGTATTTCAAAACCCTCTATCAACTCCGGAATGGTACCCTCGCCATCGACCTGATGTGGTTAACCATGGAGTATACGGTTCATACTTATTGAATTTGATCAAGTGGAACTGGTGATCGCTGTTTATCAGATTCGACCACGGCCGCAAGCACCCTCTGAATCTCATACGCATCGGCAAAGTTGGCAAGGGGCACCACCGGCTCACCACCGCCGATTACAGTCAACATGTCGGCGGCTTGGTTAATAAAGCTGTGTTCGTATCCAAGGACATGTGCGGTAGGCCACCATGATGCCGCATACGGATGGTTGGCGTTGCCGTCCGTGACATTAATCGTGCTCCAACCCTGTAATTCTGCGGGGAGAGTTGCGTCGAACCAATCGAGTTCGTTCATACGCTCGAAATTGAAACGAATTGCCCCGTTTTCACCGTGTATCTCCAGACGATTTGAATTTTTACACCCCGTCGAGAGACGCGATGCCTCAAACGTAGCCACAGCACCACTGGCCATTTTGGCTATAAACAGCACGATGTCATCAACGGTGCTTGCTCCCATTTTCTGACTTGTTGCTGCACCGTGTCCCGAAATTTCACCACCGCCGCTCTCCAGAATCACTCGCTCTTTGATCACTGTTTCCATCGTGGCTCCGATTACCTCACTGATTTCATCACCCGTGATGAATCGTGCAGTATCGATGGTATGAGCACAAAGATCTCCCAATGCTCCGGATCCGGCTACATCACCCTCGAATCGCCACATCAGCGGTGTATCCGGTCCTGCCCAGTCTTGAAGATAACATCCCCTAATCTGATAAATTCGACCGAGTTTCCCTGCTGCACACAATTGATGAGCAAAGGCTATTGCGGGACATCGTCGATAGTTGTACCAGACAAATGTTTTTCCAGTTGCCTTCTCTGCAGCTTCTACCATCTGACGAGCATCGCTCAACGTTCCTGCCAGCGGTTTTTCACAGGCGACATGTTTTCCGGCCTCGAGTGCCGCAATCGTGTGCTCGGCATGCACGTTGTTGGGGGTTACCACATCAACCAGATCTATCGCTTTGGAATTGGCGGCCGCCTTCCAATCCGTTGCGCAGTGCTGCCAACCCCAACGATCGGCAAACATTTTTAGCTCTTCCTGATTACGGCCTGCAATCGTATGCATCACAGGCTTGCAGGGCAGGTCAAAAAACTTATTCACCTTTAGATACGCATTTGAATGCGCTCGGCCCATGAATTTCGTTCCAATCAGGGCGACATTACAGCAGTTGATATTCGTAGTCTCGGCAGACATCTTAAAACTCCTGAATTGGAAAACTATTCAAATTATCTGACAGTCTATAAATCAATATTGCACGTCCGTCCATTTTTGTTCTCGACTGCTCTGGATAATCGCGTCACAGATTGCCATCTCCTTATGGCCATCGACAAACGTACTCCAATCGGGGTTGTCCGGCATTTGACCCTTCTCCACCGCGCGATACACATTGCGAAATAGATTCTTGGGGCCGTCTGGGTAGGCTTCGGGATGACCACCCGGGTAATGGGCATACTCTTTGGCAGCTTCGTGCAGCAAGGATGGATCTTTGACCAAAATTTCATTCGCTTTTTCCCGATAACCAATCCACATATCGTTTGGTTTCTCTTGATCCCATGCCAATGCACAGCGGGATCCATCGAGTTCAAACGAAAGTCGATTCTTCCGACCGGCTGAAACCTGGCTGACGCTAAAAACACCACGAGCCCCACCCGAAAGTTCAATCAAGACAGAGGCATAGTCCTCGGTGTTAATATCTTGCGGTTCGTAGTCACTGGGCGAGAGTTCCTTGCCGGCGTATGTCTCAATTTGTTTCTTGGGTTTCATTCGCGTCTTGTGCACTGTACACATGTCGGCCATGACGCGAACGATGCTCTCGCCGGTGATGAACTGCAAGAGATCACACCAATGGCTGCCAACGTCCGCGACCGCTCGACTGTCTCCTGACATTTCCGGTTGTAATCGCCAATTCCAGTCTGTCTGGAGGTACAACCAGTCTTGCAAATAGGAGCCACGGAGAGTAAACACCTCGCCCAACTCCCCTTGTTGGACCATTTGTCTGGCGTGCTGAACCAGCGGATAGTAGCGATAGTTAAAATCAACGGCATGGATCAGACCCGACTCCGATGCAAGCTGAACAAGTTCTCGGCTTTCTGTACTATTCATAGCAAGAGGTTTTTCGCTGATCACATGCTTGCCGGCTGCAAGAATATCTTTGTTTACCTGATAATGCAGGTGATTCGGCGTGCAATTGTGAACAACACGGACATGAGGATCAGCAAGAAGTTCGCGGTAATCACCATATGACTTCTCGATGCACAAAAGATCGGCCTT
>DONH01000219.1 GCA_003509235.1 Planctomycetaceae bacterium | reverse complement strand
AGGGACTTGTCTTCGTTGTATGTCACCAAGTAGTGGACGATTTAATCCCGAGTCAACGGATAGCCTACTTATCTCAGTAGGATTCCATGCTTTGAGCGAAGCGTTGGGCTCATCGCTTCTAGAACCAAGGTTTTTATTGAGTTCTGTTTGTTGGTCAGCTGGGAGCGGTCGATTCAATAAGCTGTTTGCATTTTCGGCTAGGCGCATGATCTGAGCCGGGTCTTCTTTTGACGACCGAGTCTTCAGCCTCAAAGCATTAATGCCGCCCAAAGCAAGCGGCAAACTGCATAGTACAACAATTCCAACAAGTATTTTTTCGCCATGGTTTGCAACGAAGCCAAAGATTGCCTCGGGTGTAAATTTTATTTTTGGAAGTCCCATGAAAGAAATCCTCCTTACTCATTCTTGTGATTCAGTATCTAGTCCCAAGACTGTTGCATCAGGTTTCTGGGCAAGTGCAATCGATCCCCTCAGTTCGACATTGAAATCATAACGCCGAACACCATCGGTAGACATCGCATCGGATCCCATCCCGCTCATCATCTCACCACCACCATACATGCCTTCGTCACCATACATGGAATCGGCACTGCCAGGATTTACCCGGACTTGTCGGACATCAATTGGCACTGACATGGTTGCAAATGCTCGAAGAAGGAGGTCCAGTTTCCTCTGGTCCACTCGACCCTTCAAGCAAAATGGGATGTAATGAACAAATTTTGTGTCTGGTGATTCTGCAACGAGTGCACTTTCTAAAGGCGTTCCTTCGGAATCTACATAAATCCAGTTTAGCAGAGCCTCGTCATTATCTTCTGAAGCTGAATCAATTGGCATGCCTGTAAATTCATCATACATTTCCTCCTCCATGCCGTACCCGCCAACGTTTGCAAACCGAGGATTTGCTGGCTTGCCCATCATCTCGCCATCCATTCCCATTTCCATGTCCATTTCCATGTACTCATCAAAGCCAGCTGATTTTGTTTTTAATCGTCCCCCGTTGCGTCCACCAGGATCTTCTTCCGCAGCGCGATATCCGACTACCAGTTGGCTTATGTAGGAAATTGTCGCATTATGGGAACCAGTCGACTCTTTATTTGCTTTTGCGACTGCATCGCAAAGAATTTCATATGCCCAAAGCTCTTCTTGTGCGAGAAGAATTTGCTTTGTTGACGGTGTCGATGTCCAGTAAAAAGTCTGAAATAGCTCATTTTGGTCCATCGCATCCCAAATAACCTTGTTGTCTGCGTCCTCATCAGTGATAGCCATTTCTGGAGGCATTCCAAAATCACCCCTCCCGAATCCGCTATCCCCTCCAAGTGCTTCCATTGATTCTTGTGCATCAATTCGAGCGGGTAGTTTTTGGACAACACGACGAATCCTCTGGAGATACCGGTCTCGAAAACGAGCAGGCAAGTCTTCATCAGGTTTCAAGCGACTAATGGCTCTTAAAAAATCAGCCCCAATGTCAGCAGCGGTAGGCCACGTTCGAATAGCTTTTTGTTGATCCCAAAGATAGGTCCATTCAGCGAGGATTTGTTCACGCAGGGTATTATTTGAACGTGTGATCACCTCTGCCCAATCTGATTGTGGATGTCCAAACTCCTCAAGACCTTCTACGCTCTTACCCGCAACAGAGTTAATCGAATCAACTTTTGACTTTACAGCAGATGAGCGAGTATCTATTTCGTTAAGAAGTTTTGCATCGGCAGTAAATGCAAGAGGGACAAGTATAAGTGGCATAAGAAGCGCTAGTAGCCAGAAGTGATACTTCTGTACTTGTTTTAGATAACCTTTGATATCCTGTGGAATTTCAACCATTGTCTTTCCGATTTTAATAAGGGGCTCAATTCGTGCGTTTCTTATCACCGCTCGAATTTATTGTTAATAATCACCACTTCCGCTTTCAGCAACCAATTCAACAGCTCCCGGTGTTTTTGGTTTCCAGACAAATTGGATAACAAATCGGTATTTTTTTAACTCAATTCCATCTTGTATCAATTCTCCACCGGCTCCTCTGGTTGGGATTCGGCTTGGTCCCATTCCCATGCCATCATCACCAATGCTGTCAAAAGCAGTTGATATCCAGTAGTCCTCGATTGGGTTGGATTCGATGATGGCCGGAAAGCCGATACCAATCTCCTTCGGCAAAACTTTTTCTCCAGCCATTGGGCCAGCAGATACCGTTACAATCTCTCCTCTTTCACCCAAAAGAGATTCGATCAATGTCGTCCGAAGATAGGTTTTGCCCTCAAATGGTGCATGGTAATCCTCGTTGTGGAAATGATGCCCCACAATCTGGATGACCCAACCAGCGCCTGAAGGACTTTCTGGCTCATTCTCCTCGAATTCATCTGCAATGTCATCTATGCTTTCATTGCCGTCAACAATCGTTTCGGAGTTCGATTCTTCGGTAAAATCGGCCTCAGATGGTTCGGCTTCCGAAGACTCTTCTTCATCAAAACTTCTAAACTCTGCCGCTGCGACTGTGCTTCTCCAGTCTTCTTCAATTGGCTCAAACCAAGTTGAGAGATCTTCGAAATACTGGCAGTCCAAAGAGTCGATATGGAGCTCATCGTAATTGATTGAAATCGGAATTGTTGGCTGAACTGCAAGAGTACTTGGCATCTCGCTCGCTTTTTGTTCTGCCAGCGCAGCCTCAGCTTTTTTTATCTCTTCTCGAAGAAACTCATCAGTCTTATCCGGTTCATCGCGAGGGATCATGGACTCAATAGTTCGAATCAATTCAAGTGTTTGAAAGCGACGGTCACTGATTCGAATTAATTGTTGCTTTGTATCAAGAATTTCGAGTTGCTCGGATTGGGCCTGCTGAAGACTGCTCTGAATCTGGGAGGATTTTGAAACAACAGAATCAATTTGTGTAAAAGCATCAGCAAAAAGATTTTCAGAGTAACTGCTCCAGGCAACATATATACCCAGGAAATTAATGAGTGCGGCAACCAAAAGGCCTAACATGGCAGCGACTGCCCAAGGCTTCTTGGCTTGTATTAATCGGTCCCGAGTGACATCGCTTGGCAAGAGGTTGGTTCGTATGCTCGCGACACCCAATCCTTGCATCGCTAATCCATACACCGTCGCAAAGGCCAGTTGGTTTTCACGGTAGGCAGGAGTCTTCAAAATGAGATCTCCCTCAAGCCGCTTGAATTCCCGCAAACGATGCACTTCGAGTTGGAGTTGTTTTGCAAGAAAGTCGCTGAGCCCACGAAGTTTTGCAGCGTTGCCAACAAGCAAGACCTGACCAATTTTCGCAGTACGATCTTGTCCAGTAAAGTAATTCAGAGATCGCTGTAATTCACTGGCAAATTCGTTGAACACAGGTCTCAAGGTCTGGAAAACTTTTTTCGGATCGTCAGCCCGTGCGGCATTGCGCTTTAAGTTTTCTGCTTTTGGGAATGTCATCCGCATTCCCTGAACGAGAGCCCGAGTGAAATTACTGCCACCAATAGGCATCGTCCGCTGCCAAATTTTCAGCCCATTCGTAACAATTAGATCTGTTGAATCCACACCCATCGAAGCCAAAACAATCGATGGAGGGGGGGCTTCTGGATCAACTTCACTCAGTTTGGGGAGTTGATCAAACATGACGACATTCGCTAGAGAGACTGGGCTCAGTTGCAGGATGTCGATTTCAATATCGGCTTCTTTGAAAGGCTCAAGAGCCTTTGTAACCTGATCTCGCTTCATTGCAAAAAGTGCAATTTCAGCATCAATCACAAAGCCACTCTCCTCGATTCCACCTTCGAGTCTTTGCCAGCTCCATATGACTTGTTCAAGCGGAAATGGTATTTGTTGCCGGGCTTCATAGGTGACAATGTCCGGAATCTTGCTTGCTTCAACAGGAGGCAATTTAATGAACTTGCTGAGCCCTGCCTGCCCCGGAACTGAAACGGCGATCGTGTCTCCGGAGATGTCATTACGACTGAGAAATTCTTCTACGGCATCTCGGACGAGTTCCCCTGGGTCAGCTTCAGGTTGAGTAAGAAGCATGGGGTATTCGACGTAATCGAAAGACTCGGCTACAAGGTTTTCCCCATCTGAGGAATGGCTGCAGCGCAAGGCCTTCAGCGCACACTTGCCGATATCAATACCCCAGACGTTTCGCGAGCGTGCCATGCCGCACCCGTTTGTTCAGAAATAACTTGAAAGGAACCTATCCCACCATCGAATGGGAATCAAATCAACTTCTAACTAAAGTCTACACTCAGGAAGGATACCATACAGGAACTGTATGGGTTCGTGTTTTCTAGTGTCAAACGGTGGATAAACAAACCCGTTACATTGTGTCAAAACGGCCAGCAGGACAGAGTGTATTGTTCGGAATAGGCTACATTCTATTTCTCACTTTTCCGTTGGTACGAGATAAAGCGGTGCTTCGTGTGCACTTTTTGCCGACTGGAAAGCGGTCTTTCGAGAACTGGCAGTTTGATATGAATAATTCTGAGCAATATTCTCGACCAGAAGTGGCGGTCTTTCTTCCGTGTCACTCGCTTGAAGATTTGTCTGAATGGATTGAAAACGATGATGCATCAGCGATTCTTAATGCATGGACAGTTGCGTGGCACCCTTTTGTTATTTGTGTATCAGGCGGACTTCCTGGCTGGGCGAGTGTTGACTTGCCCTGGACTCGTGAAGGGGAAATCATAGGGATTGTCCCGGAAGGACTTTCCGAACGATTTACAACCGGAGCTTCCCCGCCATTTATTGCAGGACAAAGTTTTCTTCACCAAGATGCTTCTGAATCATTCCTTTTAGAATTGCTTGAAGCATGTTGTGCCAAGATGACGATCGATTCTTCAATTAGCAGACAGCTTGAAACATTATCTAAATGGCAGGTCTGTTTTGCTGAGGATTTTCGTTCGCTCGGTCTGACCGTTTTACTGTTTGAACGGTTAGCCAGTCGTATGCGGTCCGATACGAATTTGGACCAGACCGGCTTTCCAGAAGTTGTTGTTGAAGCAGCGAAAGCTTGGAGGGATGATGAGTCGGTACTCGCACAAGAAAAATTAACACAGGCGTTCCAGTGCCTTGAGGCTGCACGAGATCACTTTTACCCAGTTGAGTGCTGGTGCCTCGACCTGGTTCTTTTTTCAGAAAGCTCTATAGCAATGCTTCAGAGTGAATTGCAGTCTCCAGTTCCGACAACATTATTGGCCGATACGAAGACGGTCAGTTGTTTTGATCAATCGTTATCTAGCATTGCCGAATTAATACAAAACAGGGTTGCTGACGGCTCTCTGTCTTTGCTCGGAAGCGTGTCCGGAAATCTTCCAATTGCTCTGATGTCGCCAGAACAACTGGATCGCGAAGTAGCTGAAGGAAGGGCCGCATGGCAAAAGGCTGCCGGTGTTCTTCCGCAGATATTTGGCTGCCATACTGGGCCACGTGCGTCTATCTTTTTGCCAGTTTTGCAGCGGCTTGGATATCAGGGAGTGTTGTGGTCAAGTTTTGATGGATTCCCTATGCCGTCTGCTGGAGCTGCACGATTCCAGTGGAGAAATGAAAGTAAAGATCAGCTTGACGCACTTGAGCCAAAAATGCTCGACGCTCGCAGTTCTGCAGCTGTGCTCTCCCTAAGTTCGACATTAAGTGAAGCCATGGATCACGACCATATGGTGCTGATTATGTTCTGTCATCATGCAGGGACCGCAAGTCCGTGGTTTGAATTACTTCGTCGAGCCGCATCATGGACGAATATTTTTGGTCGATTCTGTACCGCAGAAACGCTGCTTGGCGAAACTGCCGACCTCTCTTTCCCAGTTTCATTCGAACAAGATGGATTTCGTGTTGGTCTTTCACCGGGCACGAAGGTCGCTGGCGTTGCTCATCACGATAAATTTGAATCAAGTTCCATGTCGCAGTCGGACATCATTTCTGTCGAGTCGTGTCAGCTAGTAGACAATCAGGCCAGATATCAAACTATTTTACAATCATATTATAGTAACGAAGAGGTACTCCAAGAACGAGGCGACAGGAAGTCCTCGGAGAGCGTTAACCAACGATGGGGGGAAGGTTTTCTCAGTAAGTGGCTGCCGAAACGGCAAAAAGCTCAAGACGCTCTTACGTTACGTAGCAAGAATCTAATCGTCAGGGTGCATCGGCAAACCGGCGGGATTGTATCAGTTCGTGATCAAAAAGATGGTCGGAATCGATTGTCACAACAACTCGCTCTTTGTTGGGATGAGCCTGGATCTCATTCCTCAGACTCTCAGTATTCAGAGATGTTGGCCGATCGAGTTGATCGCTGTGAAGATGGTATTGAAAGCCACGGTACTTTGATCCATGACAATGGTTCTGTACTCGCTCGATTCTCTCAGAAAATACATTTTATATTGGACGGGTCCGCAGTGTCGGTATCAATAGTAGTTGATCCCTCGCAAGAACTGCATTCACTTGTGCCTTCTACGACTGATGCCTTGAGTCGATTTTTCGCATGTCGATTCGCCTGGAATGAGAATGATCTCTGTGATCTTTACCGGACTGTTCAAACACAATGTGTAGAAACAGAGCGTCAGCGTATTTTTTCTCCTTGGCTCCTTTCTATCGTTCGTAGTGGCAGTGCGTTAGCCCCTCAGGATGAAAACCAGCAGTCACTTGCTGCGTCCAGCGGGTTGCAAATTTTTACTGGTTGTCATCCGTGGCATGTGCGGAGTAGTTCACACACGCTCGATACAGTATTAACGACGGACTGTGTCACTCATGTTCAGAAGTTTCAACTTGCTCTCGGGATCGACTTGCCTCACGCAGTCAACTCGGGGTTTGAATGGGCTACAACAGGTTCGCTTCAGCCACCCCAAATGCCGGTGAGGCTACCCCCAAACGTTCGTCTCGTATCGGCCGCCACACTCAGTAACGATTCGGTGGAAGACGGTCTCCGTCTCCGCTTGCTTGAATCATGTGGACAAGAGTGCAGGATGAAACTCAACTTCAGCCGGCAGGTGACTCGTGTTTGTTGGAATGGTGAAGTACATGAATCACAAGGAATCAACGAAGCGGGTCTCGTGATTGACGGGAACGCTATTAAGTGCCTGCTGCATCGTTATGAATTAGTCGACTTGGAGATTATTTTCAGTGAAAATCATCACGCTTGATGGGCCTGCTGGTGCAGGCAAAAGCTCTACAGCGAAAGCGCTTGCCCGCGAGTTGGGCTGGTACCATATGGACACTGGCGCAATGTACAGATCAGTTGCTTTGGCAGCACTCGAGCAAAATATATCCCTTGAGAATGAAAAAGATCTGGCGGAGTTGGCAGCAAGCCTTGATATTCAGTCTGCTTATGGTGATGTGTTTTTAAACGGTAGAAATATTACAGCAGAAATACGCATTGATCGCGTGACCACGGCTACGCGATTTGTTGCAGATGCGCCTTCTGTGCGTGAAGAAATGAAAAAGATGCAGCGGAGTTTATCCGAAGAGTTTAATCTTGTTACGGAAGGCCGTGATCAAGGTACGGTTGTATTCCCTGATGCAGAATTAAAAATTTATCTTGATGCATCTCCGGCAACACGGGCAGCACGAAGGTACCGTGAAAGAGTTGATATTGGAGATCAAAGCCGAACGATGGATGAGATTTTGCACAGTCAATTACAGCGAGATCAAGGAGATAGAAATCGTCCGGTGGGGGCAATGGCAGCTGCATTAGATGCAATTATTATCAAAACGGATGAGCTGTCGCTCGAAAATGTCGTGAAACAGGTTTTAGAACTTGCCTGCGATCGCGGGCTCATTTCAGATTAGAAGCCCAGTCAGGTTGGAATCTCAGAGAGTGCGGATGAATGCTTTTAAACAAAATGAGCTAATGGTCGATAAGAATTCTCTAGTCTCTACAATTACAAAAAAGACAGAGAGTCACCAGGAATGGTGGGGTCGATTACTCTACGATACGTTGTGGTTTCTTTCCCGTACGTTTGCTGTATCACTATTTGGTTTTCGTCTTGGAAGAGTGGAGCGTCTACCAAAGACTGGTGGCCTTGTGGTTCTCTCAAGCCACCAAAGTCATCTTGATCCACTTTTGCTTGGTCTGGCCACACATCGACGACTCTCGAGTCTTGCTCGGAGCAGTCTTTTCACTTTTGGGCCTTTTGCTCGTGCAATTGCTGCGCTTGGTGCCGTTCCAATTGATCGAAATGCTTCGACAGTTGCCGCAATGAGGACCGTCATACAAAGACTACGGAAGGGAGCTGCTGTAATCATTTTTCCAGAAGGTACAAGGACAGCATCTGGCCAACTAGGTGAAATGAAAAATGGCTTTGCGTTATTGGCAAAGCGTGCAGGTGTCCCAATTGTTCCGGTAGCTATCGTGGGAGCCTATGAATGCTGGCCACGGTCCCGACTGCTGCCTCGTCCCGGACGAATCCGACTGGAATTCGGTGCGGTCATCACCGCTGAAGAAGTAGACAGTCTCTCCGAAAGCCAGTTGGCTGAGCGATGTATCAGATCGCTTCATGTACTCGATAAAACCGCGCGCAGCACACAATGCGGGTACGTGCATCACTGAATTGAGAAATTTTCTTTGATTTCATCAAGATCTGGTTGGCTTGCACGAATTGTACGGACAGAAACGCCGGTCGTTTCATCACTATTCTGAATTGTGATTTTCGTCGAAATCATTTAACGGGCCCGCTCGTCAGTCACGCCGTTTTTGATTTTTTCAAACTACCACTAAAAAGAATTATGAAATACGCTTTATCTCGATATGTTGTACTGAGCATCACTGCTTTATTTGCTACTGATGTGCTCGCTCTTGACTACTCGTTATCAGTTGCAGCAGTTCCGGTGCCGGGTAGTGGGGCCAAAATTGATTTTCTTGGGGACACATTCGAAGAAGATGGTTGGAAATTTTATCACAACCATCCCAAGAGTTCTCGAGAAGAAGATGGGCGAGCACGTGGGCCATTGGCCTTTTCGGGAAATAAAAGAATGCAGGAAGGCCCAGAACGAGGCCAACCAGATCTTCTAGAAGTAATTAAAACACCTCCGAATGGGTTGCCTGAAAGTAATCACGCGCTTCTTATTCGAACGTTGCACTCGGGTGTGCCAGGCACATATTCTAGGACGGTACAGCAGGATGATTTGATTTGCGGTATTACCACGAGGCTTGGGTCCCAAATCCCCGTACGTGAAATTCCTAGTTGTGTTGTTCGTATTTGGTTGCCCCCCGCAGAAAAGTGGGAAAATCGTAGCGGACCTCACTTTGGTATTCGAGTGGGTGTTCGTACAACGAAGCTTGAGCCCAATAGAGGATTTTTTGCCTCTGGTAGTTCGCCAGTCGTTGAGCCTTACTGGCCGGGAATGTGGATTCACTTTCGTAGCGAAACATCACGAGGTGTCGAAAGTGACTCAGCACTGATTAAGGTACGCGGAGATCATCGAGGAATTGATTTTCCAGTAAAAAATATTTCGGCTGATCAGTTCGGTTGGTGGACATTAGGAATGTCACTCTCACCCGATGGCCAAATTCATTATTTTGCTCATCAAGGCGTTGATGATTTAACTTCTCAAGATCATTTAACAAGCCAATTTCCGTATAGCTTTCGTGCAGAACGACTGAACTCATTCTTCTTCAATTCGTGCAATCTGAATGACGGTACAACATGGTCAACACCATTCGTTATCGATGATCCGTCCGTCTATGTTGTGAATTCGACACGGGTCATGCAGTTAGTACAGAGACGCGAAGCATACGAACTTCGGCGACAACAGAAGCGGTCGGCATACCGCTCGTATCAGAGTAGATCTCGTTAGAAATGTGCCTAGAAGCCTATGCGGGCGGTAATGAGATATGTTCTGTTCGAAGCCTGAGGGCATTTATAACAACAGATACACTGCTCAAACTCATCGCAGCAGCTGCAAAGATTGGACTTACTTGCCACCCTGAGCCGAATAAAGGCACGAGAATACCCGCTGCTAATGGGATACTTATGACGTTGTAAAAGAATGCTAAGAATAGATTCTGTCGAATATTCAACAAAACATATCGACTTAGTTGAATGGAATACGGAAGAGCTTGAAGGTCTCCCCGGATGAGAGTGACATCAGCAGTCTCTATTGCTACATCGCTCCCTGTGCCCATGGCGACACCGATGGTGGCAGCCGCAAGGGCTGGGGCATCATTCACTCCGTCACCGACCATTATGGTTCGCTCACCCTTGGAATGACTTGTAGCAATACACTGATATTTTTCTTGCGGTGTAAGTCCTGCTTCGTAGTGCTCGATACCAACTGATCGTGCAAGAACGCCAGCATTATCAGAATGGTCTCCGGTCAACATTGTGATTTGAATTCCTAATTGTTGTAACTGCCTGATCGCTGTACGGGCAGATTTTTTTACGGGGTCCGTGACAGCTAGCAGACCAACGATATGAGAATTGATCACAATGCCAGTAATTGTTTTTCCGTTTGCTCGGAATGGATCGGCAGCTTTTCGAAATTCATTTAGTTCGTTAGTGGGCACATCTTGCTTCTCTAGAAAAGCTTCGTTGCCAAGGGCGACAGACTTGTCCGCTACAGTTCCCTGTACGCCAGAGCCGGGCGTTGACAGGAAATTTTCAGCATTGTGCCGTACCACCAGATTGCGGTCACGAGCTGCTTGGCAGATTGCGGTGGCGAGTGGATGTTCGCTACTCAATTCAATC
>DONH01000487.1:1618-9411 GCA_003509235.1 Planctomycetaceae bacterium | reverse complement strand
AGCGATCTGAAACTGTCGGAGTACTACGAAGTGTTGCTGATTACATTGCAGGCATGACCGACCGTTTCTTCAACCGCGACGCCGCGTGCCGGCTCGAAACATAGATTTATACTGAGGAAAATTGCCAACAAGTTCGCTTTCTGCCGCAATTGAGCCAAAACGCTGCGCGTCAATTTTTCTGGCATGGTAATATTCTGGATGTGCAAACATCTTCATTTTTCGGCTCCGTTCATCCACCTCTAAATTGAAATATATCCAATGGCACTCATAATACTTCGCTCACTATTTTGCATGGTGTCTCTTGGCATCGCTGTCCTGATCCTCAACTCACCCTCAATCAGAGCCGCACCTGACTGGGTGCCTTGGGTTGTCTTGCTGACAATGATCGGCATACCTCTGGCTGCAATTCTGATTGATTCTTTCATTCGGAGAAAAGATTTAACTATTATCACATCCGTCTATTTTGGGCTCCTCATCGGCGTCTTTCTAACGTACGTAGCCGTTCTTGCATTGAGCCCTCTTCTCGCCTCATTTTCGAACTCACCAATACTCCCCTGGCTGCCTCTCATTCTTGGGATGCTCCTTTGTTATGTTTCGACAAGTGTGCTCATACAGACACGAAATGATTTCCGTTTCATTATTCCATATGTAGAATTCGCCCGAGACGTGCGTGGGCTACGACCGAACGTACTTGATGCGAGTGCTATCGTGGACGGCCGTATCGCCGAACTTGCTGATACGGGCCTATTCCAGAGTCGCTTTGTTGTTCCCGGTTCAGTCATGGAAGATCTTCAACAGACTTCAGATGCTGTGGAGAAGCCGAAGAGAATGCGAGGAAGGCGAGGACTTGACGTCCTCGCAAGACTACGTGCGACGCCAACTATTGATGTCGAAATCCTTGGTCATTCAGGACCACTTTCTGATGGCGCATCTGTTGAGTCCGAGATAGTTGAGTTGGCTCGTAATCTTGGAGGACGGGTTATTACCAACGAACCGACTCTTATGAAAATTGCTGGTGTCCGTGGCGTGCCGGCGTTAAATGTGAATGATATTGCCGTTGCCTTAAGGCCGTCATACGTTCCTGGTGACATGATAGATGTAAAAATTGTGAAGCAGGGTGAAGAACCTAGCCAAGGCGTTGGATTTCTGGATGATGGCACGATGGTTGTTGTTGAACATGGCCGTGAGTTGATTGGCCGGTCTGCGATTGTGAGCGTCACCAGCACGCTCCAAACATCAGCCGGCCGGCTCGTGTTTGCCAGACCTGAGGAGTACGACGACTAGCTTTTACAAGTTTTGGTTGTGTTTTGAAAATTCATACTGTCGAACATAGGAAATATTGGACCTATTCCAATGCAGGATCAGTTCGCTCAGAACGGCTTCTTGACTCTATTGCCAAAGTGGGCCTTTGAAGCCAAATTCCTGCAATTCGTATGGCTAACATGACGACACGAAAGAAAATATTTCGCCTCACACTTTTCCTGCTTTGCATTGCGACGACGAAGAACGCTCGCGCTCAAGAGCAAAACGGTCTTGTTTTATTTCGTGAACACTGCAGTCGTTGCCACGGGGACAATGGAGAGGGCAGCGATTCCTACCCAGACCCCCTTCAAGGAAATCTTTCAGTCAATCAACTTGTTTCTTACATCGACAAAACAATGCCTGATGATGATCCATCACAGGTGACTGGTGAATCTGCGAAACATATCGCTGAAACAATTCATTCATCTTTTTATTCCCTCATTGCACAAGATAAAAATAAAAAAGCCCGACTTGAACTTTCCCGGCTTACAGTACGACAGATGCGGGAGTCTTTGGCCGACATCATCGGAAGCTTTCGGCACCCGCACCCAAAGGCAGAGAAGCAAAGAGGGCTTCGTGCAGAATACTTTGACTCGAGAAAATTTAGTAAACGTTCCTGCGTCCTGGAACGACTCGACTCAAATATTCAATTCTTTTTTGGAGAAGCGAGTCCCTCACCAGAAAAAATTCAGCCTGAACGATTCTCCATCCGCTGGGATGGATCTGTGATTCCTCCCGAAACGGGGCGATATGAATTCATAGTCCGCACCAACCAAGCCGTTCGGGTCTTTGTGAACGAAACAGAAGCGAACGAACCGTTGATTGACGCCGCTGTAAAGTCTGGAAACGAGCAACAGTATCAAGCGAGCATTACGTTGCTTGGTAGTCGCGCTGTCCCATTACGGGTTGAGTTTTCAAAAGGCCGACAAGGAGTAGCTAAAGCAGGTCAAGACAACCCAAACACTGATGCATTTATAGAATTACTTTGGAAACCTCCTTATGGTGTGGCTGAAGTAATTCCAGAGCGATGCTTATCTCCGAATCTATGCTCCGAAACCTACGTCCTTCCGACTTCTTTCCCTCCCGACGATGCATCAGTTGGGTACGAACGCGGCAGCTTGATATCCCAGGAGTGGTTTACCGCCACAACCATGGCGGCACTAGACACAGCCGACTATTGCCTCAAACACATTGATGAACTTGCGAACGTGCGACGAAATGCGCTTGACCGTAAGGTAAAACTTGAAACATTCGCCGTCACATTTGCTGAAAAAGCTTTCCGCAAACCAGTTACAGAAATGATTCGAAAACAGATTGTTTTGGAGTCATTTTCGACCAACTCGGACCTCGACACAGCACTCAGACAGTCATTGCTACGAACACTTACTTCGCCTTTGTTCTTGTATCACGAAGTAGAAAACAAAACGACACAAACTCTTCCTCCGTCTGTTATTGCAAACAGGTTGTCATTTGGCCTTTGGGATTCAATTCCTGACCAAAAGCTTTTGCATGCTGCCCAAACCGGCAAACTAGTGACCGACAATCAGATTCGTCAGCAGGCCGATCGCATGGTAAATGACAGCCGAACAAAAGCAAAAGTTTTGGAATTCCTTCTCAATTGGCTACATATCAAAAATGAACCTGATGTAGTCAAGGATCACATACAATTCTCAGAATTTTCAAAGGAAATTGCTGTAGCTATGCGAACAAGCCTGCTACTTTTGCTTGATGATGTTGTGTGGGCAGAAAATTCTGACTACCGCAGATTCTTTACTGAGGACACGGTCTTCCTAAATGATTCTATTGCTCCACTTTTTCATATCCATTTGAAAAAAAACTCACCATTTCGTCCGGTAAGGATAGACGATGGACAACGGGCTGGAATAATCACGCATCCTTACATGATGAGCTTACTGTCTTACGCAGATAGTACATCTCCGATACACCGAGGTGTATTCCTTGCCCGTAACATCCTTGGCAACGTTCTCCAACCACCAGTAAATGCTATCGCTCCACTTCCGGCTAACGTTCATCCTGACTTAACAACGAGAGAACGAGTTGCGCTACAGACCAAGGCATCTGCCTGCCAGACCTGCCACGCAATGATTAATCCTCTTGGATTTGTATTAGAGGAATACGATGCACTCGGTCGACTTCGGACAACAGAAAATCGTAATGGTCAGGACATACCAATTAACGCGACGGGAAGCTATCAACCACGAACTGAAAAAGAATCTGTTTTTTACGGCGGGCGGGAGCTAGGACACTATCTGGCCACAAGTAGAGATGCTTCTGAAAACTTTGTTCGAAGTCTTTTCCATGCACTTGCCAAACAGCCTCTAAGGGCCTGGGGCAGCGATACTCTTGGACAACTCACAGATCGTTTTATTTCAAAAAACTACTCCATCCGGAAATTAATTGTTGAAATTGCACTTGTCATGACGAAGCCTACTACAAGCAACGTGGAGGATTAGCCTTATAGTAAGAATGGTGATGCCAAAATAGTGAGAATGGTGATGCCAAAGCTATAATGGCACGGAGGGTACCGCCACGATGTGCGCGTTGATCCTTGGGCCTCCTCTACAACCAATACATCCCTTAAATCTTCAATTATGTTAACTCGACGTACCATTCTTAAACGCCTTGGTATAGCACCAGCTGCATTGCCTTATCTCGGTAATCTTTCAAGCATGGCGGCTGACGCAAATGCTGCGCAGAAAACGAAGCGAAGACTGGTAATAGTCTTTACTCCAGATGGCGTTGTAAAAGAAAATTTTTGGCCAGCAAGTCCAGGCCTGTTCAGTCCCAACCCAACTACATTACAGCAAAGTGCCCTGCCGTCGATTCTCACTCCATTTGAATTCGTTCAAGATCAACTACTTCTTGTAAAAGGAGTTCATAATCAAATCCGTGGGGACGGAGACGGGCACATGCGAGGCATTGGGTGCCTCCTGACTGGCATTGAACTTTTTCCAGGAAACATTCAGGGAGGCAGCCATACTCCCGCCGGCTGGGCCAGTGGAAAGTCTATTGATCAAGAAATCGCTGAGCACTTGCAAAACGATACCACAACGACAACACGTTTTCGTTCACTTGAGTTTGGTGTACTCGTTCCGAACAAGGCTGACACTTGGACACGCATGGTCTATGCAGGACCAAATAAACCACTTGCACCGATTGATGATCCTTACCAGATGTTCAATAAGCTTTACGGCAAAATCAAGGACCGAGAGAACTTGAAAAGTGTTCTTGATGAGGTTCGTGGTGATCTTGCCAAACTTGCAGACCATCTCCCTTCTGAGGACCGCCGTCTTCTTGAAGAGCACACGGACATGGTCCGACAATTTGAACGCGAACTGAAGAAAAGCCATGCAGATGATGCTCACCCAACGCCCATTCTCGAAGAAGGAATCATTGAGCAAAATGAACAGATGCCGAAAATAAGTCGAATGCAAACCGAACTTCTTGTGTCCGCATTCCAAGCTGACTTCACGAGGGTTGCGACCCTTCAATTCACAAATTCGGTTGGACAGGCGAGCATGACATGGCTTGGGATTCAGGAACGACAGCATACGCTTTCGCATAAGCCAAACTCTGATGCAGATGCTCAAGAAAAACTTACCAAAATCAACACTTGGTATGCTTCAGAAATTGCACACCTCGCCCGGCGGCTATCAGAAACACCAGAACCAGGAGGAAGTGGTTCTATGCTCGATCATACGACCATCCTTTGGACAAATGAGCTCGGTGAAGGCAACTCGCATTCTCACAAAGATATCCCATGGGCCTTCATTGGCAGCGGACTTGGATTCAAAGGTGGCCGAATGGTAGATGCTGGTGGAGAACCACATAACCGACTGCTGCTATCCATTGCTCATGGCATGGGGCTTACAAACTTGTCTCGATTCGGCAATCCTGACTTCTGTAGCGAAGGGCCCCTCCAGGGATTATCTTAGTTACTTTGATGTCGGCATTTTCTTTCGTTATAAAATCTCGTGGTAGAGATGTTTGATGATTTCGTTCATCGGGACCACGGAGTTCCTCTTCAAATTCATCTTATCTAGACAGCGCCACAATCGTGAAATCGTCAAACAACACGACGCCCGATGCATTGCTTGATGAGGGTCATGGAAAACCGATTGTCTGTGGTGGTTGTGAATTACTTTGTGAAGACTTAACCACTCAAAGTATTAAATCTGGTACTGGATGCGCACTTTCTGACAACTGGTTTTCTCATGGTGAGTTGCAACCAGAGTCAATGATCAATGGCAAAAAGGTACCGTTAACTGAGGCAATCAACACGGCTGCCCAGCGACTGCTTTCATCGCGACGACCACTCATCACGGGCCTTGTTTCCACAACAATCGATACCATTCAGATTGCCTGCACATTAGCTGAAAAGTTACACGCTGCCGTTGATGCCAATGCCCCTGAAACTGCCATTCTTACTGCACCAACAGCAATCCGCATTGGTGACGTAACAGCAGACTTTGAAGAGCTACGTGACCGTGCCGACTTGGCTATTTTTTGGGACTGTTCTCCAAGCACCAATTTCCAACCATTCATTAAGCGATTCATCAGACCTACGCCACAAAATAATTTTCGTCACACTATTAGCATAGGGTCGACATCACTACTTCCACCAACTTCACATAATCTGCATTTTGCGGTCCAAAAAGATGATCTGGTCAGCTTGGCTCGCATGGTACAGGCCAGGCTTGAACAAAAAGCATCTAGAAAATTATCTAGTGATCTTGGGAATATTGCTGACAAAATCAAGGAATCAATCGACAACGCTCTTTGTATTGGAATTATTTCTTCGAAAACGGCTGACCAAACAGGCCTTGTGAGCTGGAGTCTTTCACACCTCACAAGATCACTTGCCCATCAGAAGCCCTCCTTTGGAATACGACTCAACGCAGAAGCCAATGTGGGAGGTGGTAACTGCGCTGGAGCTTCTACTGTTTGTACATGGCGGCTTGGAGCACCTGGTGCAATTCCATTTGCATCGAACGCCGGAAGTGAGTTTTTACCAGCAGAGACTGACGCCCAACGGCTCATTGAACGAGAAGAAGTCGATTGCATTCTCATTATTGGTCGAATACCATCTCGAATTGAAGACTCGATGGCTAAATTCGCAAAACAAAAAACAGTCATTCATGTCTCTGATACATTCCCACTACCAGAACATGGAAATAGTATTCGCCTTGGTTGTGCAAGCCTCAGCCACTCAACTGAGGGTGACATGTTGAGATCTGACGGCAGATTGATCTCGCTACAACCCTTTGCCACATCTCAACAATCTTCGATTCAGAAGGTTTTGAATGACTTACTCGACCAAGTCACTGTTGAGACTCGCCGTAGAAGTACACCATGACTGACGTATCCCCTCATTCCTCTCTGTCACCTTTTCACGAGCCATTTGTTCTCGTTGGCGGAACTATTCATGACCCCAAGAATGGCCTCGATGGCATCGTCACCGACATTTGGGTGGAATCCGGACGAATTGTCTGTTCTCCAAGCAACATAAAACGGTTTCGTCACATTGACGCGACGGGACTGATCGTCATGCCAGGTGGCATCGATCTGCACAGTCATGTTGCCGGGCCCAAAGTAAACACTGGCCGTCTCATGTCACCGCAGTTGGGCACCCACCGTCGGAGCCATAACCAGCCCAGTGCTATTCCGACTATTCACTCAACAGGATCGCTCTATGCATCGCTCGGCTATACCACCGTTTTTGATGCAGCAATTGCGACTGGAGCGGCTTCACTTGCTGCAATGGAACTGAATGACCTACCTATCCTTGATAAAGGTTTTTACCTGCTTGCTGCAGACAACATCGAACTACTCGATGCTCTTGAAGCCGGTCAACCTGACGTCATTGAGCGATGCATTTCTTCTATTGTTCGCACGGGAAGTGGATGGGGCGTAAAGGTAGCAAACCCTGGTGGTGCTGCATTCTGGAAGGACAGTCGTGGAGACCATCACGATCTTGATACGCCTCTTCCGGGAAGAACCCTCACGAGTCGCAACATACTTGAACGACTAGCTCTGGGAGTTCACGCTGCTGCACTGCCTCACCCACTGCATATCCACACCTCTCACCTTGGTCTCCCCGGAAATTGGCGGACACTTTTTGAAACCATGCAAACCCTCGATGGTGTACCTGCTCATCTCGCTCATGTGCAATTTCATAGCTATACGGGCGGTGACCTTGACCCAGACAGTTTTGGTTCTGGAGTTTCAAAGCTTCTTGATTGTTTTCACAAAAATAAAAACCTCACTCTCGACGTAGGTCAGATACTTTTTGGTGACACCGTAGCTATGACTGGTGATCCAGAGGCGGCCGAACACCTTGCTCACACAACTGGCGTTCCGTGGAATGCCCATGACCTCTGGCTCGAGGGTGGCTGCGGTGTTTTACCTATTGAATATAAAGAAAAAAATCTCATTCACTCATGGCAATGGGCCATTGGCCTTGAGTGGTT
>DONH01000487.1:0-1237 GCA_003509235.1 Planctomycetaceae bacterium | reverse complement strand
CACTTCACGGCTTACCCTATCCTTATGCAACTCCTGGGTGACGAATCCTTTCGGCGTGATGCGTTTCGTCGCATCCATCCGGCCGTTCAAAAACATTCACCACTCGCATCTCTTTCTCGGGAGTATTCGATTCAAGAGTTATGCATTATTACCAGAGCAGCTCCAGCGAAAATTGCAGGGCTGCCTCAGAAAGGGCATCTTGGTGTTGGCGCAGACGCAGACATCACCTTGTACAGACCAAATCATCAACTTGCCGAAATGTTTGCAATGCCCGCTGCCGTTTATAAATCTGGGAGACTTGTAAATGAGGATGGACACTGCCGATGTCTACCTACGGGACAACATTTAAGAGCTTTGCATGCTCAATAAGGGCAGCTTGTTATGAATCCAATACTTCGAGCAACTTGGACAAAGATGCCTCCTTACTGAACATCTCTTTCGCCCGTTGCTTACCTTCTGAGGAACAGCGTGTTCGTAATTCTTCATTTTCAAGCAACTCGGTTGCCCGACGAGCGAATTCACTACCTGGGTCCGTAGGCACCAGAATTCCAGCACCACTATCACCAAGCACGTCACGACTTGGTGGCGTGTCGATCACAACAGCTGGAATGCCGTGCGACAACCCTTCAAGCAAACATCCACCGTACGCAACACGCCCGGACTGAAGAATCAACTGGACATGTCGAAACAGGGATGGAAGGAGGGGCAGGTGCTCAAACCAATGGATTGAGGCGTCCACTTCCTCGATCCAGGCACGTCGCTGAAGCCGTCGAAGAAGTTGACCACTGCCCACAACGATGTGCTCTACATCATTGCGAGCAACAGCCATTTGGTCGAAACCCCAAATGAGCCTATCGATTCGTGATTGCGAGACCAGTGGAGCCACACAGAGTGTCCATTGTTTGCTTGGATTCAAGCCGATCTGTGAAGCCAATTGATCTCGGCCGACCATTTCATCAAAAGCAACAGCTGCGGGAGGCATATAGCGAATGGATTGTAAAGACTCCATCTCCCTACTAGCCTGCACAACCGATTTTCCTGTCACAATTATTTCGTCTGCTCGAGCTACGATTGCCGCTTCCAACACAGTCCGTGATGGCTCTAATACGTGTTGAATGTATCGCCCTGAATGCCTCGTTAGAACTCGTGCACCAGCAATGATTATTGCTGTCTCAACACCCCAGCCAACCACTGTCTGGGGCTGCTCGTTCCGAATGATTTCGGCAACGCGGGAGGA
>DONH01000034.1 GCA_003509235.1 Planctomycetaceae bacterium | reverse complement strand
GGACAGGTGACCAAACGACCTGCCGCAAACTATCGAGCAGCATGACGTCACCTGTCTCACACTATCGCATACCTTGTCCCTCTGATCACATTGTTATGGTGCCAGCAAGGCTCCTTGGCGAAGAACTAATTTGCCCTCAGTGCAACTCTCGCTTTGTCGCTGATTTCGTAGCCAGTGTTGAATACTCTGACGAGCAGACTGAACGGGCTGCATACCAATGGCTTGTAATAGCGATTGGTACGGTTGTGGTGCTGATAACCGCTGGGATTATTGCCTTGACATCCCAACTTCTTCAGTAGGAACTGGATTGTACGAAAGGACGATGTTCCAAAGACAACTATCGGCCAGCACATTGACTGATTCGTTCTTTCCACGCTGCAACGTTTTGAGGCTCATACGTTATTGGATCGAAACTATCTCGCACCACAGAACGTACACTTCGTAAATCAATTTTCCCATTTTCAGCGAGAATCTGAACAAGCAAATTTCCTATGGCAGTTGCCTCGACAGGACCTGCCACCACCGGACGATTGGACGCATCAGCTATCATTTGACAGAGCAACTTATTCTGAACGCCACCTCCAACAATATGTACTCTACTGATACGACGTCCAACAAGTTCATCTAATTCCCGTAAGGTTCGAGATACATCCGCGGCAACGCTTTCCAAGGCTGTGCGCACCACGGCACCGGTTGATTCCGGGACTGGCTGATTACTCTGTTGTGCGAGTTCTCGTATCGCTTGAGGCATATCATTTGGGGCGACAAGTGAGGGATGACCAGAATCGATTATTGTTTGCAGTGGCGCAGATTCAGTAGCCAAAGCAGTCAATTGATCCCAGTTCCAGTTATTTCCGGATCTTTGCCAACTCGCTCGGCATTGCTGCACGAGCCACAGTCCACAACGATTTTTCAGTAACCTTGTCGTCCCCCCCACACCACCCTCGTTCGTAAAATTATGAGCAAGACACTCAGGGGTCACCAAAGGCCGGTCCAATTCAGCACCGACCAGCGCCCATGTCCCAAGGCTGATGTAGCACCAGTCTGGTCGTGATGAAGGTGGTTCGAGTGCTGGGACTGCAGCAACCGCGCTCGCAGTGTCATGGGAACCAGGGAGCACCACTCGGACATCTCCAAGCCCGGTATCAGATGCAATATCTGCCCGAATACTGCCAATGTCACGTCCCGGTTCAGAAACAGGCCGAAATAACTCTGTGGGAATTCCAAACTGGGTCAAAAGGTCGTTGGCCCACTGGCCACTTTGAGGATTAAAGCACTGAGTCGTCGAGGCAATTGTTCGCTCATTGGAACGCTGCCCTGAAAGTAACCAGTGCACAAGATCTGGGATCATCAGCAACTGATCAGCCGCTTCGAAAAGTTCGGGGCGATCTCTCTTTACGGCAAGAAGCTGATAGAGAGTATTGATTTCTATGAACTGCAGGCCTGTCGCTTTAAATGTTTCTTTTTTGGAAAGGATCGCTTCCGCGGCTTCAATAAGACCTCTTGTGCGAGAATCTCGATAACACACAGGCTCTGATAAGAGTGCATCATTCTTTGTTACGAATGAAAAATCAACCCCCCAGGTATCAACCCCAATACTTTGAATTGTGCTGCGATGCTGATCAGCAGCAATTCGTAAACCATCTAAAACTCCACTCCAAAGACCGACAAAGTCCCAAACAAGCTGACCGCCAAAGGAAACCGGGCCATTTTCGAATCGATGGAGTTCTTTTAACTCGAGAAGCCGTCCATCAAAAGCACCTGAGACAATACGACCACCAGACGCTCCAAGATCAACCGCTAACGCAACTGTCCGTGACATGCTTCCCCGCCCTTTAAAGACATGAATTCATAATGCTTCTGGAATACTGCTGCCAAACTTTTAGATACCGCCGCCTTGCTCAAATTGACTTAAGTGCAGCCCACACTCGGCTTGTGAGTCCACCTTGGTTGGGTCAAAATAATGCCTACAGTTCGGCAAACTATATTTCATCATATAATCCGAAACATCATCCTCTGTCCAATTAAATAACGGCGACACTTTGAGAATACCTCTGGCATCCATAGCAACAATTCCAAGCTTTTGTCGAAATTTTGTTTCTTCCTTACGAATGCCACTTATCCAAATTTCAGGCTGCAAATCTTTTAACGCACGCTGAAAAGGCTCTAGTTTGACTTGATACTTGAAATCTTCAAATTGTGGATTATCCGGCACACAAAAGTTTGCACCGTACACCGCCTCCCGTCGTGAAGGCGACATGACAGGGTTATATACGTGAATATTAAGCCCAAGTTTTTGTATAAGTTCCTCAGCAACTCTATACGCATCTTCAAGATTGTACCCACTGTCGACCCAGACAACGGGCACGCTTTTCCTTACCTGGGTGACCAAGTGCAGCGTAACTGCCGAGTTGAATCCAAAGCTTGTTGTCACTACCGTTTTTTTATTTTGGTTGAGTGCCCATTCGACCACTTCTCTAGAAGACTTTTTTTCTAGCTGACAGTTGATATTAGCTAGTTCGGCATCACTTAACTGCATGTTAAAACTCACAACTCTTTTTTATTGCAGGTCGAGGAGCAACCTCACAACGAAGATTTTCTTCTATAAAATACTGGTGTTCATCTTTCCAGACTACCCAAAAAGCATGATTAAATCGTTATTTAGAAAAAGCCCGGGAATGGTTATTAATTTTTTGGATTTAGTAGATGCTTTCCTTGAGAAATCGGCAAAAAACGGAGCATCCTTACCCACTGTTTTTAAAAAAGACACACAGGTAAAGACTTAGATCACTCACTCGATATTGCTCAATTCAGGCAAGTGATAGCAGAAGACTTATTTCGCATCCGCACACTAAAAACAAAGAGTTTCTTTGTATCGAAATTAATCCGTCACATTGAGGCCGTGAAAGAACGTCCTCAAGAAGACACTGGCGTCGCATCACGAGTTTTTTCCAACAAAAACCATTCC
>DONH01000402.1 GCA_003509235.1 Planctomycetaceae bacterium | reverse complement strand
TTGTCTTGGTCCTGTGACAGTAATCTCGATGGCTTATTTGTTCTGGTCCACCTCACGGCTGTTTACCCTTGATTGACTTGTCTGAGGGAGTCTGTTTTGTCGCGGAAGCTTCCTAGCAAAAGTTGCAGGTAACTGACGCTGCGTAGTTTGATGTTAGCCGTCAGGCTCATGCCTACCTGTAAAGGGAGGATTTGGCCACTTTTCAACTTTAGCTGCTGGCTGTCGAGTTCGATCTCTGCGGGATAGCGGTAAGTCTCGTTGAGCTGTTCAGGCTCAAGGGCATCCGACCCAACTTTGACTACAGACCCTTCCAAGACACCGAAGTCGGTGGCTGGGAATGAGTCGATCGAAATATCGACAGGTTGCCCGATGCGAACGAATCCAATGTCAGTGCTGGGGATTTCTACGCGGGCCAAAAGGTTGTCGAAAGGGACTACTTTTAATACAGGTTGATTGCCTCGGTTGACGTATCCAGCACCACTAGGCATTAGCTCAAAAACGACGCCATCTACCGGAGAAGTAATTTTCTGGTAACGCAGGGCGACGTTGTGTTCGGTAATTTGGCTTTCAAGTTCTGCTTCTCGACTTAGCAACTGTTGGATTTCTTGGTTGAGAATTGCACTCTGGCGAAGCCCATCAACTATTGATTTCTCCAGTCTTCCTCGGATTTCTTCGACGCGATTCTGCTGTTCGAGTAACTGTAATTCAGAACCTGCACCTTCTGCAACCAACGCTGAGTAGCGTTTCTTGATTTCTAGGTTGAGCTTGAGATTTCGGCTCAAGCTTGCCTGATCTGCTGAACTAAGCTCCAAAAGTTTTACAAACTCTGTTTTTTTAAAATCGAGTTGTTTTTTAATTAGTTCTAGTGATCGTCTTGCACTTTTTTCTTTTTGACTTGTTGCTTCAGGATCGAGAGTCAGCAAAAGTTGCCCTTTTTTAACACGTTCGCCTTCCTCTACGTTTAATGTGTCTACCACTCCATTTAAAGGGATTTGAATATCACGCACACCGGCAATTGGTTCCAAGACTCCTTCCGCTACAACAATCTCTTCTGTTTTAGCGACGCTCAGCCAGATCAAGCTAACCCCTGCAGTAGCCATCAAACCCCAAGTTGTTAATCGCATCCAGCGTGGAGATTGTTGTAAAACCTCTCCTTCATCACTGCCGTTTTTTAAGGCTTGTTCAAGCCTGTTCTGAGCCTGTTTGATTTGATTAAATACTCTATTTTTCACTATGCAACCTCCTGTTGACGATAAAGGGCAAAGTAACGACCTTTTTTGGCCATCAACTCTTCATGTGTTCCCGTTTCGACAATCGCACCTTGGTGCATCATCACGATCAAATTGGCATTGCGGACTGTAGAGAGGCGATGCGTTACGAAAAACACTGTGCAACCAACCAGCGACTCCCTCAGGTTTTGACAGACTCTTCTTTCAGTGTCGTAATCCAGAGCACTGGTGGCCTCATCCATCACAAGTAGCTTTGGATTGGCTAATAATGTACGTGCAATTGCAAGTCGTTGGCGTTGCCCACCAGACAAGCTGGTACCACGTTCTCCAAGCTTCGTTGAATATCCTTGGTCCAACCCCATGACAAATTCGTGGGCACAAGCAATTTCAGCAGCTTTTACGATCTCCTCGCTCGATGCATTAGGGTCCGTCAATGCAATGTTTTCGCTAACAGTCCCTGAAAACAGCAGGGGATCTTGTGGAACAATACCAATTTGTCTACGCAATGAATACAGCTCAATTTTGTCAATGTCATAATCGTCGATCAGTATCCGCCCCTGTTCAGGTGAGTAAAGGCGTGGCATTAACTTCATCAAAGTGCTTTTTCCGCTTCCACTTTGGCCAACAACCCCTACGAAAGTTCCTGCGGGGATGGTGAGGTTGATGTCTTTAAGTACCTGGGGTGATCCAGGTTGGAAGCGGAATTGTAGATCTTCGAATTGAATCTTGCCTGTAATGGGAGGTAGGGGAATCTTTTGCTTGTCGGCTTCACTTGATTCTTGTGGCGTGTCGACAACATCTGCTAGGCGTTCAAAGCTCACACGTAGCTCTTGGATGTTTTGCCAGATTGTGGAAAGCCTTAAAAGTGGCTGGGTGACATAACCGCTAATAATTCGGAAAGCAATCAGCTGTCCCAAGCTGAGTTCCCCTTGGAGTACAAGGCCGGCTCCGACCCAAAGCACCATTAATTGCGAGAGTTTTTGTAATACTTGGCCGGTCTGAGAAAGTGCTGTGCCTGTAATGGTCTTTTCAAATGTTCTCGATATGTAACGTGAATAACGTTCTTGCCATTTCCACCGACTTACAACTTCTACGTTTTGAGCTTTTACTGTTTGGATACCCGTTAAGACTTCCACCAAGTGAGCCTGGGTGTTGGCATTTTCTTCGGCTGCCTGTCGGAACTGACGACGAAATAGTGGGGCTCCCAGCAATGTGATTCCGACCTGAATAGGCACTACAATAAGTGCAACAATAGTAAGGATCCAGCTGTAGAAGGCCATCACGATGATATATATGACAGAATAAGCACCATCAAGGATGGTTGTTAATGCTTGGCCAGTTAAAAAATTTCGGATTTTTTCAAGTTCGGCAATCCTTGTGCCGAGATCACCAACTGGTCTTCTATCAAAATAACCAACGGGTAGACGCAGAAGGTGATCAATTACCTCTGCACCTAGACGCATATCGATTCGGTTGGTCGTGTCTGCAAAAAGGAATGTTCTTAGGCTCCCCAATACACCCTCGAGAATAGTTACTGCAACCAGGCCAAATCCAAGTACCTGCAGAGTGTCTAAGCTTCGTTGGGATATCACCTTGTCGATGATCACCTGTATTAATAATGGGTTGGCTAGTGTGAATAGTTGGACTACAAATGAGGCCAATAAAACCTGTAAAAGTGTGTTTTTATATTTTTTTAGTGAGGGCCAGAACCAAGTAAAATTAAATTTTTGTTCTGGTGTTGTATAAGTGCGATCCATCATGATCACATCAAAGCCTTTGGGTAGTGCCTCTCCTACTTCGTCTGGGCTTAGTTCAACCCAGCCCAGACTTGGGTGGGCAAGTACAAGCCCCTCTGCATTACTGCTAACAGCTAGTGCAAACCCCCCATCCCAGTTCAGCAGGCACGGGACATTGAGTCGCGTGCAATTGTCGGCGGATACTCTGGCACCCACAACATGCAGGCCCATGCCAGCCGCGAGCTGACCAAGCATCGGAAGGCTGGGTTGCTTGCCTCGTCGAAGCGTTTCTCGGATTGTCTTTTCAATTGCATCCCTGCGGTATGGCAGATTTAGAGCCTGGCTAATCATCTGAAAGCAGGCCATGCTTTCTTCTAGTGGACCTTGGCCATTAACAAGGGTGATCCGATCACGTAAATCTATGGTTCCTAAGTTTATGCTTGTCGGATGCAGCTCTTGCATCTCTGGCGAACTCGTTTGAAGAGAGTCTTCTTGAGTTGCTAGCATTGATTCTTTTAATTCTTCACCTTTCTCTTCCGTTTTTCGGAGTTTGTTAACAACTTCTGACGGTAGGCTAATTGCACGTAGTGCCAATGGACCGAATGTTTCAGGCGCTGCTTCATTTGTACTTATATAATCGCCAATTTTTTTGGGTGTATTAGCACTGGCGACAAATATCTGATTTTCGCCGAGCTGATCAATCCATTCCTCTTGTTTGGTGGATACTAGCTTTGCGTGCGGAGCACATTGACTCAAAACGTCCTGTAGACCGTAGGTGGCTCGCTCACTACTTTGAAGAATCTTCTCAACTAGTTTCGCCAGTTCAGCGGGGAAAATTGTGGAGTCACACCAGTGACGGAAGCTGCTATCATTTCGCCATAGATGCAATACAGTGGCATCAGGTATGGCAAAAGCCTTCACCGGTGTTGAGGCAGCAACCTCTTCACAACCTTCAGCACGAAGGAAAGATGCTAACCCGATAACTGCTTGTTCTCCAAGTATTGCCAGCGTGCAGAGACGGCCATGTTGATGGCCGAGTAGGCGAGCACGTCCTTCCTCGATGACCAAAACTCGGCTCGGTACAACCGAGTCGCTGCTGAGCTGTTTGCCAATGCCGAATTCGACGCGAACAGTACTGGACTGCAGCAGCTTCTGAGATTCAGTGGTCAGCTGAGCAAAAGCTGGATGGTTTAGCAGGCTCGATTGTGAGGAGA
>DONH01000177.1 GCA_003509235.1 Planctomycetaceae bacterium | reverse complement strand
GCGAAAAGGGTTTTCTCCCCGATTCTGGCCACCTTTTGATGTGACATTTTGGGCTTTTGTTTCACTGCGAACAACAACGACAGACGGAGTCGCCTTCTCAGCTGCATTTCGAAATGCTTGAGAAAGTGCATTTGCTGCGGCAACCGGGTCCGCTGTTGTTGGTTCAGCAGAAAGAAGCGTCGTTGGGCCGACTGAGCTCAGAGCCAGTGCCGCAATCAAACAGGCAGGCAAAAAAATTGTGCCACCATCGCGTAGGTTCTTCAAATCACATATCGTATTTAAATGGTTCACGTTGTGTTCCTCCTTTTTATCCTCAGACACTGTCTGAATGTAGATGACTGGCCGAATTCCGTTTCCGTTGACGGCAGTCGCCGTTCTTTCACTCTATCATAGGTCCACACCAACATTTTGGGCGATCCCTACGTCTGGAGTCACCTTGTGCGGACAGAACACCTCCACAAACTTATACGGGGAACCCCCCCGAGGGTGTTCGAAAGTTTTTCAGAAAAAAATGGCGAATTATCGATTACGGCAGGGCCTCCCGAGCGAGGTTTGACAACACAGGGAGCTGGCTTTTACCGTGTGGTTTTGGGAGACCATGAATGTCAAAGAAGCCGATTCCGCACAAAAACCCCTCTTCAGCCGGCTTGACCGCCTGTGAAGAGCGAATTGGTTATCGGTTTCAAGATCGTCGGCTGCTCGAGGCTGCCGTAACACATGCTTCGGGTGCTTCTCATCGTCTGGCATCGAATGAACGACTGGAATTCCTCGGCGACTCCATTCTTGGGTTCGTTGTCTGTAATCGGGTTTTCCATGAGTTTCCAGAACTTCTGGAGGGTGATCTTACAAGAATCAAATCCGCTGTCGTCAGTCGAGAAACATGCAGCAGAATTAGTATCGAACTTGGACTCGTCGATTTCCTTATCGTTGGGAAAGGCATGGCCGTCAATCGTCCAGTACCGAGTTCGGTTCTTTCAGATATGTTTGAGTCACTGGTTGCTGCGATTTTTCTTGATGGAGGGATCGATCCTGCTCGGGCTTTTCTTGATACCTGGATTGGTCCAGAAATTAAAAAAGTAGTAGCTGGAGAAGAAGGTTCAAATCATAAATCCCTTCTGCAACAGCTTGCTCAGGGGGCGTATGGAATAGCACCGACCTATGAGGTGATCGGCGAGGTGGGACCTGATCACAATAAGGAATTTCAGGTACGGGCCCAGATTGGTCGGCGGCGATATGATCCAGCCTGGGGCCGTAATAAGAAGGAAGCGGAACAAGGAGCAGCGGAAAAAGCACTTGAGTCTTTGCGAGCTGACGGAGTGATTCCGCCCTTCGAGCATGCGTTTCGGCGTTCAAATGAACCTGAAGGCAAATTGAACGGCAATGAAGCTGATAAAATTCTCTGACTTACATTGAAGTTTTTTGGCTCTCGAACCGAACATCTCTCTATCAGCCAACGTATCTTATCGTGCCGTGGGCAATGGCCCGTACCCGCTTGAAGCTTCTGGGGGGTGGTACTCAGGCCCCGGCGCGAATTTGAAAGTCCACCTCGTAAATCGGGGTGGACTTTCGCTTTTTGTAGTTGGCTAAAGCCCAGCGTCACGGGTAAGCGGTTGACGATCGAACATGAGTCGGCTGCTGATAGCGATTGCCAAAATACCTGCAGGCATAATAAGCATTTCCCATCCAGGGCCCTGGCTTTGGCCGTCAAGAATCATTTTCTCGGCGAGTGTTCGTACAAACATGATGGCAAGAAGAACAGCAACAACTTCCAGCAATGTTTTTTTCAGCGATCCAATATTTTCAACCTTGAGCCAATGTGGAGCAGTACCTACTGCCATCGAGTTCGATAAAAATAGTGCATAGATACCGTAAGCGAAATACAAAAAGGTGAGCCCAGTGAGGCCATTATCAAGTGACTCGAGCAAAAGAAGGTTCGCTGCAGGCCGGGGTGCAGCATCTGGTGAGGTCGGTGTAAAAAAATGGTTGAGTAAAACACCTCGACCATCGATTTCAAAATATCGCAGAACTGCTTCAACGGTATTCGCCGCTCCGATGATGAACATCAAAAGAGCACCAACAAGCGATGAGAGCACCGTAACAATACTGAACCAACGGGTGAGCCCCAGAATTTGAGTTATGCGAGGCACCATTTTGCGATGGTGTGCGTGTTGGGTTTGGGAAGAGTCTTTCGCATCCATAAGAAATATCTTGATCTATAAAGTGTTGTAGCTTACGGCAAATTCGACCTCACTATACCATGCAGCTCCTTCTGCTGTTATCGTCACCAAAAGCAAGATTTTGCAACGCTAGTGTGCCGTTGTACTGTCAGTTCATGGTTTAGTCGGCTTTGAGAGTGGAGTGGTCAAAGTGATTAGCCTAAAAGCTTGTTTAGACAGTGAAGGGTGGATGATGCAACTAAGTTATGGAAACAAAGAGAGGTAGGCATGAGTGCCCAGAAGTGTTTTGAGTCGCTTGATGATGAAAAAACCCCGGTTGGCAAACCTGCGGGGCTCTATCAGCCGTGCTTAGTGGCCGGGAGTTTCGTCTACGTTTCAGGTCATCTGCCCTTTCAGCCTGATGGGAGTCTTATCCTGGGGTGCCTTGGAAAAGACTTGGATGTCGAAGCTGGCAAAAACGCAGCGCGGCGAGCAGGGCTTGCGAGTCTTATAACGCTCGAGCATTGTCTCGGTAGCCTCGATAAGATTTCTCGGGTTGTCAAACTTCTAGGAATGGTTTCGGCAACACCTTCATTTACTCAACACCCGGCCGTCATTAACGGTTGTAGCGAACTCTACGCGGAGATCTGGGGTGCGGAGAACGGGGTTGGGGTGCGAAGTGCGGTTGGAGTGTCTTCACTTCCTGCGGGTGTTGCTGTTGAAATCGAGGCAGTCTTCGAATTGCGCTAAGGGCTCAATTACTTGTCGTAGCTTCTTGGATTGCATTCAGGCTGATTGAAGCATGCGGGTGAGATTGGTGCTAGTGGGTAGAATGAGAGCCGGCGTGCGTGCCAAGAAATGGCGAGTTATGTCATCTATCGTCATTTCCGGAGATCATGTTCGGTCCTTGCCCCGCAGTCTTTTCATAGTAACCATCTCCAGATCGAACATACTTTGTAAACCCTATCCGGTCGAGATTCTTGTCTGACAGTTTGTCTTGGGTTCCGATGTCAGACCATTTCCCAGCTATTCTGAAACCAGTAATTACACGACGCACTGGTTTACCACTCATGGGATGAGCCGTGAGCGGATCAGCGCTCATTGGTTGGTCGACCTCGAATCGCTCTCCACTTGTTCCGTCTTCTTCGACAACCTCATAGACATAGGTAGGCATCAAATGTTCCTTTGGAATGCAAGGAAAAAAACAAGTGTACAATCTTTTAGTATACCCCCTCAAACATGCCTTTGGTGGCTTGGTGTGTTTCGGCGTCAACAGTGAAATTGGATCGTGATACCAGACTCGATCGCTGGAATGTGTACGACGTCTTAAAAAGTGCTTATATGCTGTCGAAGACCTGTGTCATTAGTCTCGATTCGGGGGGAAGACGCAGTAAGGTGGGAGGGTAATATTTGATAGCGACACGCGGCATGCTGATTCAGTATAATTGAGAAGATACGTCGTGGCTGTTCTTTTTGACACCGTTGTTGAGTGTTCCTTGGTACTGGAAGGTTTGTTATCCCATGCGTACAGGAAACCCTGTTCTCAACTCTCGCACTTTTGAAGACTTTGGTTTGCAGCCTCGTGATAGCGCTGCTGAGAGTGTCCCTGTCACGACCATGACGGTGACGGGCACTGCGAACCGCACAATGTTTCTTCTTGCCTTGGCATTCTGTTCTGCATGTTTCACCTGGTCGCGAACATTTAATGCTGTTGCCCCTGAAGCAAGCTCCGGGGCAGCGATGCCATGGGTATTCGGTGGGTTGATTGTTGGTTTTATTGCGGCGTTAGTAATCTGTTTTAAGCAGACATGGGCGCCAATGCTCGCACCGGTCTACGCACTTGCCGAGGGCCTTTTTCTTGGCGGTATTTCAGCGAGCTTTGAGGCACAGTATCCCGGCATTGTCATTCAGGCAGTTGGTGGAACGTTTGGTACGCTTGCAGCGCTTCTACTGTGCTATCAATCGGGCCTGATTCGGGCAACTGAAAATTTCAAGTTGGGTGTTGTAGCTGCGACGGGGGGGATTTTCTTTGTCTATCTCATCTCCATGATCGGTAGTTTTTTTGGATTCGAGATATCCTTCATTCAGTCAGCTAGCCCACTTGGTATTGGCTTCAGTGTAGTTGTTGTCATCATTGCGGCACTGAATCTGGTCCTTGACTTCGACTTCATCGAAACAGCAGCCAACCGCGGCGCACCAAAGTATCTTGAGTGGTATGGTGCATTTGCACTCATGGTGACACTAGTCTGGCTTTATCTTGAGATACTTCGACTGCTAAGTAAGCTCAATAGTCGTGACTGAGTGTGGCAGTGACACAGTAGTCATTCAGGATCGTGGTGGTCTAGTCGATCGGGAGAAACACCCAGAGCGCAGGTCGGCCACAGTTGCAATGGACGGCTCTTCCCAGAAGCCCAAGTCCAGCAGGGCTGATTGCGACAGTTGTTCTTGCGGCATTCCATGTGCCTTTGATGCCGGTTGCATGTGGCCCATGAAGTCGTGCTTGCACGCTTGGGACGGGGTGAAATACGGTTTCAATGAGAGGGGGCCGTTCGCGTTCACGATCTTGAAGATTGTCTAGGTTCGTGATCGTCCGTTCCAGCTTGTTTCGATCACAGCCGTGAGCGAGAAGAGCATGGTCGACTTCAGCAACACCACGACGGCTTGGGGTCGGTAGCGTGAGCAGTCCAAGAAATGACCACAGGGTGAAAATTAGGCTGAAGGTGACAATGCCCTGAGCAGAGGCAAGCTGGCTGCTGCCAACAAGGGTGGCAGATAAAATAATTCCAGCAATGGTGAACGTGAGTGCAAGCAGTCGCCCACGCCACCAACTGCCAGTCGAGATGGCCATCTGTCTACGCTGGACCGCAACACGAAATGCATCAGAGTCGAGTACCTCGCGCCATCGCATTGGCAACAACACAATTTTGGGTTGAAACAAGCCGACAATACTTCCGGCAAAGCCTTCGTCCTCGGATTCGCCCATATATGCAGAAAGGACTGGTAGGGCTGGATCGTCATGAAGTTCTGGTGTGCTTGGTGTCAGTTCAAGGTGAGCAATCGCTGCAGCGAGAGTTATTGACCCACGCAGCAACGTGACAACCAGAAGAATTCCAACTCCGGCGACACCCAGAACACCAGCGGTTCGCGCAGCAAGGAGGAGTGTTATCCCAATGATCGCCATGAGTACTGAGTGAACACAAACTCCCCGAAGAAGGACGAAAACAAAGTTATTAAAATGAGGATGCTGTCTCCGGTATTGACGAGGAAGTAGATAGCCACCAAAGAAATCAAGTGGAAGTTGAAGAACGGTATACATCAAGATGAATAAAAGAATGCCTTTCATCTGGGTGCTCAGTGGTGCAGTGGGGTCAGGAAAAAAGTGCTCCGGAAGATTGAAAAAGAGGGCTGCGGTAGAAAGCGTGACGATTGTTCCGACGCCGGTTATTCCGAGCCAAAGTCGGGCTCGTCCATACCCTGGAATCCCATTCTGTGCGGGTGTGTCTATCTGCTCAGAGACGTTTGAACGATGCATCGCTTCAGCTGTTTTACGAATTCCACGGAGCATGCCTCCGAAAACAAATTCATGAAGGGGCACGACTGCATACCAGTAGAGAAGTCCAACAAGACCCCGAGGACGAAAACGTGCGGTCATAATAAGTCGAGTAATCGGTGGTTCCCGCTTCGGTTCTACTGGTTCGATTTTAAAATCAAGCTGTGCTTCTCCAGGTAGTTTCATTTCAGCTCGGAGCGAAAGCGAGCGGTCGCGGTTAATACCAACGACCCTCCAGAAATCGAGTGTCTCACCAAATTCAACTGTTTCTGGGAGTCTTCTTCCTCGGCGAAGTCCGGGGCCGCCTACAAGCGTGTCCATCCACCCTCTAATACGCCAGAGGATGTCTCCTGCGTACCATCCGTTGCCTCCACCGATGCGGCAGATTGCTGCATAAAGGCTTGCCGGATCTGCTTCAACATCAACTATGCGTTCGTCAGTAAAGACGGTGCCACCAGCCCATGATGGATCACCCGGAACCGGACCGGCAACACTCCACCGAGTCTCTACAGCTTGCTGTTCTATTTTCTCAAGAGCCCGTCGTATCGCTTCACGAGCTCCCAGCGTTTTGTGTGGCATAAGTCGTTGAGTTGTGTCATCTGTCACAACGACACGATTCTTGAGCCCTTCGGCAAGTGGGCGAGCGATTCGGTATGAGACGGGTGTTACGAGATTAATCCAGTGTGAACTGAGCCGAGGAGTCAGTACCGGTACCGGGAGAACAATTCGTCGGCTTAGCCCAAGTTCTTCTGCCATAACCCGCATGAGTTCCTGGTACGCCATGACATCATCACCACCGATATCGAGTGTTTTCCCAATTGTCTCGGGCACTTTGAGGCAGCTTACAAGCCAGTAAAGAACGTCAGCGATAGCGATGGGTTGGCATTCTGTGGTCACCCATTTTGGTGTGATCATAATGGGGAGACGTTCGACAAGGTATCGCAAAATTTCAAAAGATGCCGAACCTGATCCAATGATCATGGCAGCTCGAAAGGTTGTGACTGGTATACCGGATGAAGCAAGTTCTTCTTCGACCTGACGTCGTGAACGAAGATGTTGACTGAGATCTGGGCCCATTTCACCGAGGCCGCCAAGGTATATGACACGTGGCAGGTCGGCTGCACGTGCTGCATTTGCGAACATGCGAGCCAGATCTCGATCTCGATCGGCATATGTGCCACCTGTTGCAACCATTGAGTGCACAAGGTAGTAGGCAGCCTTGCAGCCTCGCATGGCTTTTGTGACAGCTTCCTGGTCTGCGAGATCAGCATTGATGACCTCGAGTTCCGCATGTTGCCGCCATGGTCGTGCGTCAAGCTTTCGCGGTTCCCGTACAAGGCACCTTACTCGATAACCAGCCTCGAGCAGAAGTGGAACAAGCCTTCCACCGACGTATCCTGTGGCTCCTGTCACAAAAATGGTTTCAGTTTTTGGTTGAGAGGTAGCAGCGGTGACTTCTTCTGTCATGTGTTTCGTTTCTCTCGAGCAAAATGTTGTTGGTTGAGCTAATTGTGAAAGCACTGAGTGTATCGGGATGGATCAACAGAAACTTATTCTAAGGGTTTTACTTGGCAAATTGTTTTTTCTTGCAACTTTGATTGGGAATTCTATTGATGCTGGTAAAATCATAGCGAGTCAGGGTTTTGCCGTACGTGTTTTCTGGATACGCGATATGGCACGAGTGCATTCATAAAAAGAGGATTTACGAATGGGCATGCCACAAGATGGGCGCGGAATGAATCAATGGAAAGCAAAAACGGCCTTTATTACCGGTGCCAGCAATGGTATCGGGGCAGCGATTGCAACGCGGCTATTGGCTGAAGGAATGCGGGTGGTCGGATCCGCCCGTCGACAAGACCGAGTTGCTGAAGTTCTACGCAAGGTTGATACGTCCGGAGATCGTAGTCTTGCCGTCCAGTGTGATGTTCGGGATGAGCGTTCTGTACATGAAGCATTTTCACTTGCACGTAAATTTTTCGGCGGCGTTGATGTTCTAATTAATAATGCGGGGCTTGGTCATGCGGCTGCGCTTGCTGAAGGTAAGGTTGACGAGTGGCGAGAGATGCTTGACGTCAATGTTCTCGGGTTGTGTATCTGCACTCGTGATGCTTTAGCTGATATGCGATCCAGAGGTGGCCACGGGCACATTATTCATATTGGTTCAATGGCTGGGCAGCGTGTGCCCGCTGGAGCCGGTCTTTATTCAGCGACAAAACATGCCGTCCGCGCATTGACCGAAGCACTGCGAATAGAGTTACGAGAAAAAGGTGACTCGATTCGAGTTGGTGAAATTTGCCCAGGATTTGTTGAAACAGGATTTGCAAGGAACTATATGAAGTCGGAAGAAAAAGCCCGTGAGGTATACTCTCGGTTTAAGGTGCTGGAGGCGAACGATGTGGCAGAAGCTGTTGTATATATGTTGTCGTGCCCGCCACATGTTCAGGTTCACGATATTCTCATGAGACCAACTGAGCAGCCAACGTGAATGAGGTCAGGGCTCTAGCACATGGGGTCTGAGTCACACAGGAAATGATGATGGGTTCAGGTTTTCTGGCGGAAGACACAGAGAACGGTGTCAATCGTGCCTTGGAAAACTGAATACAAGAAGAAGTACACCACACAAAGTAAGTTTTTTATGCCCGAGCATTCAAAGTTCCTTGGAGAAACGCAACGGGTCTGGGTTTGTGTTTTGAAGATAAGTGATCTTTCTGGAGCGCGCCGACGGGCAGATCGACCTCGTGTAGTCGTCAAAGCCCTATCAAAACGACCAGGTCTAGAGCTTGATCGGTGGGTCAAAACATCGAGAAGGGCCAAGCGTATGAGGGTTGTGAATGTTGTGTATGAGGCAATGCCTCAGCCAGCCCAGCTCGGTGGTAGAGACAATCCCTTCATCAAGCCAGCCCAGAAGACAGAAGTGGACGCTGCCATGAAGCAGCTGCGGCAACAGCTTCGATGTGACGGATATACCGTGAACGGTGATATGACCGTCTGGCATCTCTATATTATCGAACTGACACCTTTGTTGAGGGACTCGGGTAACTCCTCTGGGTACCTTTACGTTGGGCAGACAAGTCAGCCACTGGAAGACCGTATTCGCCAGCATCGCGAAGGGCACCACAATCTGAAGGGGCAACGCTTACATAGTCTCGCTTGTCATAAAAGGTTTCTTCGGCCTCGGCTGGACCTACTTCCTTCGCAATTCAATCAGACATTTTATTGTCAAGAAGATGCACTCACCGCGGAGGCTGATCTTCGTCTGGCGATGGAAGCTGATGGCTTTGTTGTTGAAGGGGGCACTGAGAAACTTGGCGTGCGTCGACAGGAACTGGGGATTGACAGCAACGAAGGCGATGTTTAATCGTGTTCAGTTCGTATTTTCAATAAGGCTGAGAATCGTATCAAGTGAAACACAGTCTTTAAAAACCATTTGGTTTCCAAATGAGTCATGGCGACGATGATTTTTAGCTGGCTGTGTTGAATATGTTCGTGCTACCATACCGACAACGTCACCGTTTGTGTTAAAGACGGGTCCGCCACTGCTGCCAACAGCATAGTCCGCGGTGACACTCATCCAGACTGGCGCTAGCTTGTCTTGTAATGCTCGGTCGTTCATGCGTTTCCTTGCTGCTTGAACGTTTCCACCTGACTTTGCCATCGTTGCTGAATCTGTGTTATGGCGGTGGTATCTGGATACCACTCCCCGTGTGAGACTGTAGAACCGTCCGGCTGGATGGCTGATTACAACAACAGGGTCTCCGCAGGCAGCTGTCTGACCGAGTCTGAGGAACGGGAGAACAACGCCACGTGTGTCAAGCTGTGCGATAGCTGCATCTCCATCACGATCAGATGCGAGAATGGTACGAATTGCAAAGACGTTGCCATCAGATGTCATAGCACCAAAGTAGTGGTTTGCTTCCTCGGTAAAAACATGATGATTCGTGACGACAAGACCGTGGTCAGAGAGTAGCCAACCGGACGCCATCCCCCCGAGGTGCCACTTACTACAGTTGTCACATTTGTAAATTGAGCCGATGACGACAACTGCTGGCATAACACGTTGGTAAAGTTCTTCTGTACTCCCTGTTAGGTTTTTTTGGCGGTTTGGGAGCCGAATGGAGCTGCCCTCCGTTTGAGCTAACAAACGGAGGGCATTTCCCGCCTCAAGTGTTTGGTGGGTTTTGGCTGGTGCATTTTCAACAAGAGTTGCCAGTCCTTCTACGAATTGTTCAGCGAGGGCAGCATCATCAACAATTGAATACTTTGTTTCGCCGCGCGACACACTGTGCATCGATGGAAAGAAAAGAAAAGTAAGCAGAACGAGCAGTGCTTTGTGTGATGTGTTCATACCCAAAGAATACGCCTAAGAAATGGAAGCGGGTCGAATTGTTTTGAAAGAATTTGGGTGTCGTTCAATCGATCACCGGATGCAATCTTTATAACCGGCTGCCTTCGCTTACCCTACAAGGTTGCTCCGCCGGATTAAATTAACATGGTTTTCAATGGACTGCCGAGTGTTAGATAACTGGAATGTATTTAAACGTAGTGAAAACATTCAGTTTTTCGGAGTTCGTTGCATTTTCCGCTGCTTGTGTTCTCGGTATGAACAG
>DONH01000169.1:6862-9310 GCA_003509235.1 Planctomycetaceae bacterium | reverse complement strand
CCACTGTTGCATACGCCCTTGGACTCAAACCTAAACAGGTTGTTCAGTATGACATTCCGGATGACACTGAAGCTAAGACGGCAACGCTTGCGATGGAAAAGGCAAATGGCATGACGTCATGGGTTGTGCGTTCTTCTCAAGGAATTCTGTTACGACGGTTTGCGGATACCAGTGGTGATCGAGTTGTGGATCAATGGAGTTATTATAAAGACGGGATTGAGGTCTATCGGGATTTAGATACAGATCACAACACAAAACCAGACCAGTGTCGCTGGCTGGGGGGAGCTGGATCCCGCTGGGGTATTGATTCAAATGAAGATGGCATTTTAGATCGCTGGAAGATTCTTTCTCCTGAAGAGGCAACGGCAGAGATTGTGACTGCGTTGGCCAATCGAGACGAGTCACAATTTCAGCGACTGCTTCCGTCAGAGGCAGAACTCACGGAAGTCGGTTTTAACCAAGAACTTCTCGATCGGGTGCGTACACAGGTAAAGGCAGCCAAAGAGCGTTTTGGAAGACTTTTACAGGAGCAGAAGGAAGTCACTCCTGAGACTCAATGGACAGCAATGTTGGCAGGCTTGCCAGGTGCTCTTCCAAAGTCTCCAGAAGGAGAGTTCGACGATGTTGTGGGATATGACAACGTGGTTGCCCTTACGGAGGAAGTCAACGCGGGTGGTGGACAGGTCTTTATCGGATCGTTAGTTCGCTTTGGCAACGTTTGGCGACCACTTGATCTTCCACAATTGCCTTCCGGTAGTGAGACGATGGCCGAGTCGTTCTCTTTATTTTCACCTAAAGCCGATAGTGTTGCTTTTCAAACAGGTGATAATGGGTCTGAGAAACTGCAGCCATTTCTTGAGCAGTTACGAGCGATTGAGCAGAGGATGCAAGGAACGACAGGTGCAGATATTGCAAAGCTGCTCACCAAGCAGGTTCAGGTCCTTGAAGAGGTTGCTAAACTGGCTGAGGGCAATGAAAGAGAGTTTTGGTTACGTCAATTGGCTGAGACGCTTGCTGCTGCTGCGCAAGAGGGGACGATGCCAGATGCTCTTGCGCAATTAGAGAGTTTGTCTGACAGTCTGCCAGCAGATGATCCTCTGAAATCATTTCTTGCTTTCCGTTTAGCGTCTGCGAGGTACGCAAGTAGCATGCAGAAGCCTGGTGCTGATATCGAAGATGTTCAAGCGGCTTGGCTTGAAGAACTGGCTTTATTTGTGGAGGCGTACCCTGAAGCGAAAGACGCTGCAGAAGCGATGCTTCAAATTGGTATCGCAGATGAGTTTTCAGGGAAAGAGGAAATCGCAATTGAGCGGTATAAGCAAATCGCAGAGCGTTTCCCGTCGTCGGCATCCGCTCGCAAAGCCAGTGGAGCGCTCCGTCGGTTGCAGGCAGTTGGCCAATCACTTGATTTGAGTGGAACAACAATCGATGGCAAAAAGCTGTCACTGCGTGCTTTCAAGGGCAAGCCAGTCCTTGTCCATTATTGGGCAACCTGGTGTGAGCCTTGCAAAGTTGACATAGCTCGTATCCGTGAACTGCAGGAAAAGTATCAACGCGATATTGCGGTTGTGGGGATCGCCCTTGATGGAGACAAGTCATCGCTACAGCGTTTCCTTCAGGCGAAACCACTCAATTGGCCGCAGCTTTATGAATCAGGTGGGCTGGATGGCCGATTAGCAGAAGAGCTTGGCGTGCTGACTCTCCCGACCATGCTTCTGCTCGATAGAGAAGGAGTGGTTGTTGAGCGAAATCTAATGGTGACTGATCTCGAAAGCAGTCTTAAAAGTGTTCTTGCGGACTGACCCAAATCGTATTGTCACCGTGTTAACTTGCTCTGGTGTTTGTGAGAAACTGTCGTTACTTTTCTGTCCTGTTACCAAAATATTTTCGATTGAGGTTCTGACATGTTTCTATGCTTTGCCGCAACTGCCGCAAACCCCCTGTTTTGCCTTGTTGGGCTCTTGCAGTTGATTGGTCTTCTTGTGGCTGGTGCGACGCGCTTCACGCAAGGCACGCCTTATGAGCGGACTGGCCAGTGGTCGTGTCTTGTAGCCCTTGGGCTGATCGGAGCCATATGCGGATTGACACTTCAACTCGGGCCAGGCATAGCGACAACAAGTGCCGTTACGCTTACTCTCATGACGATGATTGTCATTATCGAGTTGCCTCGTCGCCGGCCCTCCACCTAACCAGCTATTCTCCCTCTCCCTCCCCTGCCCTCCCGCCCTCTCCAGTCTTGCGTGGTTCTCGTTTTTCTGTCATGTTTTTTCCGCAGAATCGGAAAAAAACTCCTTTCCGGCACCACCCGTTGCCGAAGCAATAGGTATGGAAGTGTTGCCGGATGCCTTCACAGTATTGCTGGCATGCTGGTTTAATTTTGCAAGGAGGGTTCGTAATGTTGATTAGAAAATTCACCTGCCTCGTCGTAGCTGTATCTGTTACCGGCTT
>DONH01000169.1:5937-6532 GCA_003509235.1 Planctomycetaceae bacterium | reverse complement strand
GCTTGGCAGGGTTTACTCATGCTGAAGATATCGCCAAGAGCGTTGCAGTTCGTCTGCGAGACTCAGGCTCACTTGATGGCTATCGTGTGAAGGTTCGTGCAAAGCAGGGAACTGTTTGGCTTGAAGGCGAGGTTTCCGATGCCACGAATATTGCAGCAGCCGTTGGGCTGGCTGAGTCAACAGCGGGCGTTGAGCGAGTTGTAAACCGACTCGCTGTAGCGCCACAAGCGTCTGGCAGGCAGTCAAACTTGGCTCTTCCTCAGCGTGCCTGGGATGATGCTGGTGTTCAGCAGCCTCGCCAGCAGATGGTCGCCGCCAAGAAACTGCCCAATACACAAAGTGCAGAATATGCATCGAGTGAAACGCAGCAGGTAGCATGGGCAAACGAAGACATGCTCCGCCCGGAGGGTGGCCGTCCCGCCGTACCCAGCCGTATGGCAGCGATGCCGCGCCCCATGAGGATGTCGTCTCCAACGCCAGTTCAGCCTGTTGGCATGCGTTCTATGTCACGTCAAGAAATGATCAGTGGTGAACAGGTTGTTCCTGGTTCGATGCGGTTCTATGAGGGGGCAGCCCAAGTGCCAACCGAGGCAAG
>DONH01000169.1:0-5595 GCA_003509235.1 Planctomycetaceae bacterium | reverse complement strand
GCCAGCCGGGATGCCAGGCATGGCTCCTGGGGGTCCTCGTCCAATGGGAGCTGCAGGTGTGGGTGCGCCTCCGATTCCTATGAGGGGCGATGGCCCGAATATGCCGAACTATGCCTGGCCAAGCTATGCGTCCTACCCAAACTATGCTGCCTTGCAGTATCCGACGCAGTATTCGCCGGCTGCGTGGCCCTATATTGGCCCATTTTATCCGTATCCACAGGTGCCACTAGGTTGGCGTAGAGTGTCACTCGAATGGGATGACGGCTGGTGGTACGTCGATTTTGATGAGCGACATGTCCACAGCCATCATCGGTAAGGAGTGAGGTGAGGCGATTTTCTGGCCCAAGTAAATGGATTATTCGGTTGCACCCTTCGAGTGCACTTCCAAATGGCCCGCCCGGGTGTCCCTCGGGCGGGTCTTTTTGCTGGGGCCTTTCTCCGTTGGAATTCATAAAAACGGAAAACTGAACGCAAGTTGCCACGTGCTCAAGGTCGATAGAACCGTTAGTGATGTTTTTTTCACATTACGCACGAGGACAATTTGATGAAAACCCTACCAAAGCTTTTTGCTTTAACGCTTTTTTTGGCTCCAGTATCGTTCACCCAAACAGGTTGCTTCTGGCTGACTGCACAGGGACCAAATCTTGGCCCACTTGCCGTTCCGATTCCGGTGCCAGTCGGTATTCAGAAACAAAAAGAAGATCAGTTCTGGAACTACGAACGCTATGAAAGAGCTCCTGTTCTTGGCCCAATACCGCCAGGAGGGCCGTGTGAGGCTCTCGATGAACCAAGTGACGATGAAGTCATGAGGGCGCTCGAGAAAGCTCGCCCTGTGCAGGGGCCTTGGCCTTTCTTATACGAAACACAACGAAATAATGTGCGAATCACAAAGCATAAGATCTCAGATTATGTTGATCCGCCGAGGCACTACCCACTTGTTGGTCCTGCTCAATTGCATCACGCAAATTACAAGTGCACCGTTTACTTTCAGGAAGTGAAACGTGTTGGGTGGCCCGTTCCTCATACTCTTATTGACGAGGACTGCCAAGAAGTCGTTTATATCGATCATGATCATCTCCACATGGTTGGTGATGTTGATACGGGTGCCGATGCCAATTTTTAACGGCTTCCAAAAGAGGTAATTAGCTAATCCTGTCGAGTCATGGTGAAACTCGTGCGTGCCCCCACCGTGCCGTTGCGGTGGGGGCTTTTTTTCATGATGGGCAGAATCAGGTAAATGTCGTCGGCAAGATGCAACCGCATATCCGACTTATGCATTGCTAGAAAAATGGAGGAAGGTAGCGTCTTGGTCGGAGTGAAGGGTTTCCGGTTGATCGAATGGCGATTTGACCTTGAAACTCCGTAAGTTATCATTCTAGGAACAATAGTCTTTGTAGCTTCAAGTTCTTTTTGTCGTCAGTTTTCCGTCAAATAACCAAAGTGTGATGTCGACTGGACCTGACGGGTAAGGAAAGGTTCCTCATATGTTTGGCCTTGGACCAACAGAATTAATCATCGTTGCAGGAATCGTGCTTCTGCTATTTGGTACTCGGCTGCCTCGAGTTATGCGATCACTTGGTGAAGGCATTGTTGAATTGAAAAGAGGACTGAACTCCTCTGAGGAAGAGCGTATAAGTCAACCAAATGGACAGGGAACCGATACGTCAGGTTCTCATGAATAATTTAGACTACTCAAAGAGTTGACGCGTAGTCTAACGAGCCTCGTCCGTGATTAAAAACAAGTAGTTAGGTGACACATTCACTGGTAAAAAAATGTTTGGTCTTGGTCCGCTTGAATTAATGGTGATAGGTGTTATTGCGGTCATGCTCTACGGAAAGCAGTTGCCGGATGTCGGCCTGAAGGCGGGTAAAGGTCTTGCAGAATTACGTCGCCAGTGGTCAACCATTTCCCGTGATCTCGATGTGACCGGTGAGATTAAAAAGAGCCATGGACAGACGCATGCGGGTTCGCGACGGCTTTCGAGCCAATTTGATGATGAGGAAAATGCACGGACCAGTCCAGTTTTTGATCCACCACGTTCTTCACCCGAGTCTTGATCAAGTCATTTTCTGTGATGAGGTAAAAACGAAACTTGAACATCGAGTGGGTTCTTTTGGGTTATGCAGCACTTTTCTTTGTTGCTGGTTAGACTTCGTTCCATATTTACATGACTCAATTTTTTGCTGTCGCTGTTTCTGAAGGGCTTGCTCCTCCTTATGTCCTCCTCAGAATGAGTCTCGGCATATTTCCTTTGTGCACTGTTTGGTTTGCTTTTATATCGGGTTTGGGCACGTTGAATAATTATGTCGGTAGAAATGGTGCCGGCAGTGCAACGCAGTCTCTGCCGTGTGCTCCTCCCAAAGGTATGTAGTGAATACTTGTGGCTGAGATTCAAAGTGGGGAACTCTACGTCGTTGTAGACATTAAGATGCATCAAAAATGATAGGTTGCACGAATCAACATGAGTTTTTTGTTGAACGAATTTTTTAGAGAGTCGCAGGACGTCGAATGCCTACCGAAGTAACCAAGGCCCCAGGAAAATCAATCAGCCCCCTTCCGAGCGGATAGGCCTGCTCTCATCAGTAATCAGTTTCAGTTCGACTTCCTGTTCGGTTAGTACAGATGAAACAATGTGATGATTTTTTTGATGTGAAAACGAAGGTGGGAAATTTACTTTTGTATCGCGTGATGAGTAGTTTTTCTAGAGTTCAAAAAAGGTTGCCTCTAGTACTTGGGTGGTTCTTTTAGCTTTTGTGTGACGATGGTATGAAAACATTTTGGTAAAACATTCTCATGTTTTGAGTGAAAGCTCGACATCATTTGCCTTAGCAACCTTCGAAAAAAGAAAACCATGCGATTTATTGTCTTATTCCTGATGTGCGCCTCGACGCTCGGTTTCCGTGTCATACTGGCTGAGAATCTGTACGTGTCGCCGACAGGAACTGAATCAAATGACGGCAGTCGTAGTAAACCTTTTAGTAATTTGAAGGCAGCGACGGATCGTGTCAGGCCCGGTGACACGCTCTGGTTGGGTGAAGGCCGATACAAAGAGCCATTGAAACTTGTTCAGAAGAAGAGCATTAAAATTCTTCCGATGAAGGGTTCTGCTGTAGTCATTGATGGAACTGTCGAAATGCCAAAAGCATGGGTTTCAGATGGCAATGGAGTCTGGAAACAGAAATTAGACTTCGAACCTTTTCAGATGTTTCATGATGATACGCTTGTCTACGTTGCTCGGTGGCCCGATGCAAAATTTGAAGATGAATCCATCTGGCGAATGATGGAATGCATGCGGAGTGCGGATGGTGGTTGGGATAAACATAAAAACAAATGGGTTGGGAAAACACGATTTGGTCTGCTCTACGACGATCGGTTCCATCGTCCTGAGACGCCAGGTTTTCGTGAGGGCGATAGTCGTTATCAAGTGGATACAGAAATTAGCTTCCAGAATCAGCCCGAGACACTAGCGGAGACTGGCAAAGATTTTACAGGCTGTGTTGCCGTCCTGAATATCGGGCACTGGCGGACATGGGCACGTCGAATCACCGACCACGGCACCGGACAGGATCACTTCTCGTACGACACCACCGGCTTGCCCGAGGAGCAGGTCCAACATTTTTCAGGGTATTATATTTTGGGGCGGGCCGCATTAGACCGCGCAAATGAATGGTGGTTTGATTCTGAGACAAAGACGGTCTATTACATGCCTCCGGAAAAAACAGATCCAAATTCAATGGATTTGCGAGGGCGGGTCCAGGACTTTGGGATCGAACTCGATCGTTGCTCAGGAATTGAAATTCGTGGATTACATTTTCATGCATCCGGTTTCTGGCTGAAGGAGTGTGATGGCGTGTCAGTGCGTGATTGCAGCTTTGACTATCCAGCCACACACCGATTTCTCCACGGTCAATTTCAATATGTTGCTCCCTGGAACCCGTCGTTAAATGGCAATTTCATGCCAAGCTTCTTCGGTGGTCACCGAAACTCTTTTGTGAATAATACCGTGCGGTGGTGCAATGCGCCGGTTTATTTCGGCAGTGAAGAAATGGTTATTGAAAACTGCCTGTTCAGTGACATTGAATGGGACGTGAATTCTAGCGGTGGTTCTGGCGCGGTCATGATTGGGAAAAACAGCGTCTTTCGTCGGAATACTGTAACGCGTTGCGGTAACTCTGAGGGTGTTCGTGCGGTCGATGAAGGAACTACCCTGACCTATAATCGTTTGTCGAATATGAGCATTCTTCAGCACGATGGTTCGGCTTTGAATGTGGGAACTACAAAGCACTCTAAAGTGCTCGTATCACATAACTGGGCTCATGATTGTAATCGGCAGGGCATACGATTTGATTACCACGGGTCCGGAGTCCGTCGTCAAGACGGTCAGCTCTACGGTGACGGCGTCTACATGAACAATGTGACATGGAACACGACAGATAGTGAGGTAAAAGGGGATCGGCATCTTATTCTGAATAATACCGTGCTGCGAAATAACCATTATCCAAATGTGTTTGAAGAAGAGGTTACGATGTCGATTCAGGGCTTCATGGTGATGCATGAGATTTACAGCAATGCAAATAGTCTGATTCGGAATAACCTTGGAACACTGCGGAGTCGGTCATTTCATTTAGACGATGAACCAAAACCGTGGTGGAAACGTTCAGACGGAAGCATAATGCCGGTGGCGACGGTATTGCCGGGAAAGGCTGACCATAACTTGTCAGAGAAGGGAGCCTCGTGGAAGTATCTACGAGATCCAGCGAATTATGATTTCCGTCCCAAGGCAGGCTCACCGCTGGTCGATGCTGGAGCATTGGTTAATCAGGATGAATTGCCAAGCCCAGCCAACAATTTTCCTGGACAGAAATATGTTGGCTCAGCACCAGATATTGGAGCTTATGAGTATGGAGCTACACGCTACTGGATTCCAGGACGTTTGGAAAGCACGGCAACAGTACCTATACCAAAAAACGGTGGTAGGAATGTACCGCTGGATGCAGATCTTATGTTTCTTGAGGCCTATCAGGCCGAAGAGCATACGGTTTATTTTGGAGAGAAGCCAACAAAACTGGAAGTGATTGCATCATTGAAGGACACTGAAAAAAATATCGTTAGCCCTCCGAAGCTGAGGACAGAGACGACGTACTACTGGCAAGTAGGTGCTGTAAAAAATTCAGGCATTGAAACCCGCTCACCAGTTTGGGTATTTACAACGATCGGTACTCAATGATTTGTTTGAATTACAAGTCGTATGACCGGACTTCGAGCAGTCTTCCGATTGCTTGGTATTCTGTACAAATGACTCAAAGAAATATCTGGATGCGTATCCCTCTGAAATCACCAACGATATGGCGGAATGTGCCAAACGGCGTGTCAGAGTGAAGTTGTGAGAGACTGGCAGGAGACTGGATTTAACAAAACTCACCAATCTAATTCTTGCTCGTGCGTCAGTTTGCTCGGCCGCAGACTGACAAAAATGTCTTTCAACGGTAGCAGGATTCGAGATCCTTTTTGGACCGGTTTAAACACAAAAAAAAGCAACTAGCTTTTTAGCGGGTTAAACACTACCGCAACGATAAAAAACATGGACGCAGCGA
>DONH01000458.1 GCA_003509235.1 Planctomycetaceae bacterium | reverse complement strand
AACCGCTTTCCTCCTTTATCGTTTGGAGAAACTGATGAATGGAACCCATCGAATCGTTCTTCATTACTTCTTCTTGGCCGTGATGATCTTTAGTTCCATTTTTACATTGAGCACCATCTGCACGGCGCAGTCGTTACCTTTTCTTCCTGATGAACTCACTCAGGTCCTCGAGAGCGGTCTTCCGAAAACATTACCTTCGCCGGTAGAAACAGGTCACTTCAAAAAATTACCTGCGGGAGATGGCTTTGTTTGGTTGGCAGAGTCAACGGGGAATCTCGGAAAGGGAAATAAACTAGCGTTCTCGAAAACGTTCGATGTCCCACTAAAAGAGGATGATGTCGGCTTTGTAGCTGTCCGATGCCGAATAGTTGATGCGGACAACAATGCAAATGACCCGCGCCCCGGACGAGTCCTTATTCACGTCGGTGACCGGGAGACGCTTCGGCAGACAGCGCTCTACCACAAAGGCACAATTGGTCACGAGTGGGGATGGTACTTTCACCCGTTTCGAGCAGCCAAACCAGTTGCCGCAGATACAGGAAAAATTCGCCTGAGTTTTGACATCCAGCCACAACGTATTGAAATTGAGGATGTCCGGCTTTATGTGGCACCAACTGGTTTTGATATGTCACGACTGCCCATGATGGAAGCTGGGTATCAGGGCCGTGAACCAGATGCTCCCTGGAGACAGGATGCGGACACACGAATAGCAAAATACCGAACAGCACCGCTGATTGTTCGTGTACTCGATCCGCACGGAAACGCTATTCAACAAGCTGACGTGCGCATACGAATGCGTCGTCACGCTTTTGGTTTTGGGAGCACTTTTCAGGTTCGTCTCGTTGATGACATGAGCCCTGATGCCATTCGGTATAGGCAAACATTTGAAGAACTCTTTCACGCTCTCGTTCCTGTACCTGCCCTGATACCCCAACACACCCCTCATGCAAAAAATGGAAACTATGCGAACCAGCTTCTCTCTGATCTAACAAACACATTACATTGGGCTCACGACCGTCGACTCCCCATGCGAGGGCACACACTTGTCTGGGGGAACTTGAAACCATGGAGCAACGCTTTTGTCACAGCCGGTGAACCTGAAAAAATCCTCTCGTCTATACAAGAACATGAAAACTATGTTCTTCACAAAACAAAAGATTTCATCCATGAATGGGACGCCATTAACCATCCTATTCGATTCCAAAAAGATCTTCGTGATGTCTTTGGACCTTCGATCTATTCAGAACTTCTGGCTGAACAACGAACGATGACATCTGCCGAACTGATAGTCAATGAAGCGCTCTTCGACAATGCTCGTGAGGAAAAGTTTTTTACGTTCATGAAAACTTTTCAAGAACAGGCATCCTCAAAGGCAGACGGCATTGGTTTTCAGAGTCATTTTTCAATCAACAACTTACGAGGCATGGAAGACCTCTGGCGACGGTACGAACGGTTTGCACCACTTGTCGATCGGCTCGTTGTAACTGAGTATGACTTTGTTTGTAACGATGATGAACTGCATGCCGATTATCTACGGGATGTACTGACACTTTCATTTAGCCATCCCAAGATGACGGCCTTTATTAACTGGGGTTTCTGGGCTGGCTATCATTGGAAACCTGAGGGGACGCTGATTCGAAAAGATTGGACTGAACGACCCGCTATCAAAATATGGCGAGACCTTGTACACAAAACGTGGGCCACAAATACAGACATGCAGACAGACGCAAAAGGACAAGTGAAAACCAAAGCATTCTTTGGTGACTATGAAATCACCGTTTCGGTAAATAACGCATCGGTTACACAGATGTGGACTCATTCCGCCGCTCGTGAGCCACTTGTTATCGAACTATAATCAAAACATGGCCTGTCAGGATTTCGAACTGGTCTCTTTTTTGCGTAGATTCGATGGTATTATTACATTCCAGAACTTCTTCTTGTCTGAATCGTTTCACTCTTTAGGCCTCTTGTGTAGTAATGTGTTTGTATCGTTGCGAATAATATTTCCTGAATGACTTTTTAGGAGAAGGGCATGAGTGCTTCCTCAAAAACTCGTGATTCAATCCGTGCTGCTGTGAGCCAGCAATCCGGCAATAGCCACTCCAAGCGGAAGAAGTGGCTATCTCGTATTGCTGTCGCTGGTACGTGTATCGTACTACTCTTTCTTCTCGGTAGCTGGTGGAGTGGTGGATTCACTGAGCCTGAGGCTGTTGCTGAAATCCATTTAATGGTCGATGAAGAGGTTGCTCGTCTTGCCAGAGTAGCTCGAAATGAAATTCCCTATGGATCTTCAGGCCCTGACATGGGTGAGTGGTTCCAAAAATTTCGAGATGTTCCTGAAAAATATCGTGGTCAGATTCGCCAAGATATCGGACGACTCTTTAATGCCCGTGAACGGGCAGCTACCCAGTCATATTTTGCACTTCCCCCCGAGCAACGCCAGGCCGAAATGGACAGACGAATAAAGGCTGAAGAGGTACGCAGCAAAGAGCGTCGAGAACGATGGGCAGCTGAAAGGGCTGCCCGTGAGCAAGCCAACGCGAATGGCCAGACTGCAGAGAACGGTCGAAATGGTGGTGGACAGGAAGGCCGAGGGCGTGGGCAAAACGCCGGTGGTGAATCAGGTCCTGGAGGTCGTGGCGGGCAGCGAACGGAAGACACCCGGAACGATTGGATGAAGCGCCGCCTCGACAACTCATCTCCAGACGAAAGAGCTCTCCGGACAGAATACAGACGTGCCATGAACGAACGTCGTGAACAACTCGGTATGGAACCTGGCCGAGGCGGTGGACCTCCAGGACGTCGGGGTCCACCCGGTGGACGTCCTTCGTAAAAATTTTCTGGTCACACCACCATCTTCATAGTGAGTAGAAGAGCACGGAATACCTTGGTTTGACAGTATGCTAGATAGAAGTGCATATTTCCTATCAAAGTCTTCTCTGTGGCAACGGCGAATGTATTCCAAGCTCTACAAACTACTCGGTGCACTTGCTCTTGTTGTCCCCATCTTGACGATTGGTGAGTGTCGTCGTCAGCAAGACACGCATTCTTTATCCAAAACAACATGGACCGTTCGAAAAGTTCATGACGGCGATACGGTAACAGTTGTTAATCAAAACGGTCATGTTGAAAAAGTTCGACTTGCAGATATTGATGCTCCTGAGTATCGGCAGCCTTATGGACAAGCAGCCCAACAGTCACTCGCTCAAAAGTTAACCAAAACTCCATTTCACATGACATCAAATGGTCGTGATCAATATGACCGTCTTCTTGCAACTCTCTGGGTGAATGACAGGAATATTAACCGGGAACTTGTTGCTGAAGGACTCGCTTGGGTCTTTGATCGCTATTCGCCACCCACTGATTTGGTGGCTGCAGAGAAGGGTGCGAAAAAAGGCCGGATTGGCCTATGGGAAGCACCCGATCCCGTTCGACCGGCTACCTGGCGAGCCACCCACCCCCGGCAATAACACCATTCACGACGACTTATGCAGGCAATCAAGAGTCGACTTGAGTTCTTTTTTGTTGTCATCCGATAACCTAATGCGAGTCAAACAATGCAGAATAAATCGGATGTTGTCATTACTGGTGTCGGAGTCATCAGCCCCATAGGAATTGGCGCTGATGCTTTTTGGCATGCGCTCCTCGAAGGTGAGAATGGAATACGACCTATCGATCTTTTTGATGCACATGGTCTTACCGTTCGCTTTGGTGGACAGGTTCCTAGTTTCGACCCCAAACTCCATGTGCGGCCCCGCAAAAGTTTGAAGGTTATGAGTCGGGATATCCAATTTGGTTTTGCTGCAGCAGACCTCGCCATGGCCGATGCTGGCGTAGCAAGTGAACATCTTGATCCAGATCGATTCGGAGTCGTCTTTGGGAATGACATGATCTATGCAGATCTTGATGATCTTGAAACGACCTATCGCCGTGCTAAAGATGCAGCTGGTACATTTTCATATGACCAGTGGGCTGAAGCGATACAAGAGGAATTACAACCACTCTGGCTACTCAAGCACCTGCCGAACATGACGGCTTCGCATATCGCGATTGCACAAGATGCTCGTGGTCCTAATAACACGATTGTTCTGGGGGATGTTTCAAGTTTACTGGCTGTCTCTGAAGCAGCGACTGTCATACAGCGAGGCTGGGCTGACGTCATGCTTGCAGGTGGTACTGGAAGTCGATTGCACCCAACAGCACTGGTCGCACGAGGAAATGCATCTCTTTCGAAGCGGAGCGGGGACTTTGAATCGGCATGTCGGCCCTTTGATCTTCATCGAGATGGGCTTGTGAATGGAGAGGGCGCCGCTGTTCTTGTTCTCGAATCGAGAGAGCACGCTGAGAAGCGTAATGCGCATATTCGGAGCCGAATTCTTGCAACAGCGGCATGCTGTGAACCGAGAAAGCAAGAGAGTCTTCCGACGGGACGCGGTGTTGAAATGGCGTTACGGACCGTGCTGAAACAATCCGGCCTTGATACCAAGACACTTGGTCACATAAATGCGCATGGTCTTAGTACTGGACCTATGGATACTGCTGAAGCACAAGCTATTGCCGCTGTCGTTGGTGATACGCCTGTGACGGCACCAAAGGGGAACTTCGGCCATGCAGGTGCCGGCAGTGGCCTTCTTGAATTAGCCGCCAGCGTGCTAGCAGTTGAATCTGGAACGATTCCTCCGACACGTAACTATAAGACTCGTGACCCGGCGTGTCCCATCAACGTTATCCATGAAAAACCAATGACAGGGCGGCCAAATACAGCGATCGCTATCAATTTCAGCACGATGGGGCAAGCTTCCGTGGTGGCAATTACTGCCGACTGATTCATTGCCTTTTCTGCTGGTTCGAGTTCTAAGCAGACGCCGACGGATCTGCCATCCTGATCCTTTTTGTTGCATCCGTATCAACCGTCATAACCGTCAATCTGCAGTCTGGATTGAATCAGGAAATAAGTCGGGTCGATCTCCCTTAATGCAAGGTCCCCACTCCCCACCACTCGTGGAACAATTCCTGTGAGACGTCACACAATATTACTCGTCGGTCTTATCGTATTCTTTATTGGCATCCAACTTCGGATGGTTGAATCTTTTACGTTAAGTGACTTTTCAAGCCAGGTGGTAGCAGCTCAGATCACTCCTGAGGAAACAATCACTCCAAATGCCTGGCAGGGTACCGCAAGCCGAAAGGTTGTCTCTCCACCCAGATGGCTTGGGTTGGCACTCATGT
>DONH01000203.1 GCA_003509235.1 Planctomycetaceae bacterium | reverse complement strand
AGCAGGTCGTGGTTCCCATCATGGTCATTGGTTGGATCGTCAGCAACGATGGGTCCGTGTGCCTCCAGGTCGGCAGCGACAATCTCTTCAGTCACTGCCGCTTCGGTCACTACAGTTGCCGGTCGATGTCGTTGATTCGTTGGCTGAAGTAGGCATCGATTCGATTGGGAAGTTATTGCGTTTGCCAAGAGTAAGTCTTCAGGAACGTTTTGGGTCAATTGTTCCCTTACAGGTTTCTCGTTTAATTGGTGATGTGTCAGACCCACTCACGCCATTGAATGGAAGTGAGCTTTTGGCGGCAAATCATTCATTTGAAATGCCAGTTCTTGGCCGTGAGATTGACTCCACGTACTTCCGGACATTGATTGAAAGGCTAGTTCATCAATGTCTTCAGCCACTAGTGAATACAAATCGTGGAGTAAGTAGTCTGCAAGTAAGGTTTGATGCGAATGAAGGTCATGGCCCAACAGTCATTGAGGTTGGTCTTTATAAACCAACGGTACAGGTGAGGCACCTTGTTGATCTTGTAATGTTGCGATTTGAGAGAGCGCGGCTTCCCAGAGAAATTATAGATGTGTCAATAGAAGTCATGTCAGTAGGTCCGTTGCCCTATCGGCAGCAGAATCTTTTTCGTGGGCCAACGCAATCAGATATATCACGGTTTGAGATACTTCTTAATCGCCTGGTCAGTCGCTTGGGGAGTGGTGCAGTTGTTGAGCCACGGTTGCTTGCTGACATACAGCCAGAAGCATCGTGGGTCGCAGCGCCAGTAGTTAGTGTGATAGGTCTTTCAAAATCACATTGTTCAGGCCATCTGCTTGAATTAAGCAGGCCTCATTTTTCAAAGCCTGTTGTAGGACCTAGCCGTCCAACTTTTCTGCTTTCCAGTCCCCGTTTGATCGACGTGCCTTCGTTAAGTGCTGATGGACTCCCTGTACGTTTTCGTTGGAAAGGGCAGTTTCATGTAGTGATGCGTTCTCGTGGACCAGAGCGAATTGAAACGGCTTGGTGGCGGGGTCCAACTGTTCGTCGAGACTATTACATCTTTGAAACTGATCACGGAGGTCGTTTCTGGATGTTCCGTGGCCTTCGGAAACGATCATGGTTTCTTCATGGAACATATGGATGACGCGAATGAGTCACTTTTGTGTCGTGCTTTGAGGACTTGACCGAACAGGTTGTTGATTTAGGAATTGAGGTTGTGAGATGCAGGGTTGTAGCCGCTATGCAGAACTTCACTGCACGACAAATTTTTCCTTTTTGCAGGGAGGCTCACATCCAGAGGAATTGGTCTCACAGGCGGCTTCTCTGGGGTATGCGGCACTTGCGATAACAGACCGAGTGAGTCTATCTGGTGTCGTACGAGCGCACGCTGCGGCCAAAGAAGCTGGTGTTCACCTGATAATAGGTGCTGTTGTAGAGCCAATAGATGCAGCAACACTTGTTTTATGGGTAACAAACAAGAAGGGGTATGAGAATCTGTGTCGTTTGTTGACAACGGGGCTTTTGAAACAGGATTGTTTAAAGGAATATGGAGAAATTGACGGAAATGAATTACGGGATCACGATCCCCGATGTTGCCTGACTGCTGATGAGGTGGCTGCTCATGCAGATGGTTTGCTAGCAGGTATTCCGTTATCTCAATTACGTGGGTCTGTCGAATCGTCAATTGTTTCTATTCGTGCATGGCAGGACAGACTCGGTAAGCAACTATATGGGTTAGCGGAAGTTGCAATGGAAGGAGATGATCAAGAACGTCTGGCGGATTATGCAAGTCTTTCTTATAAAACTCATATACCTTTGGTAGCAGCCGGTGATGTTCGCTACCACTGTCGTGATCGCCAGCCACTGCATGATGCTCTTGCTGCAGTGCGATACGGCAGGACGGTCGATTCAATTCAGGAAAAATTGCTGTCGAACGGTGAGCGGCATCTACAGGACATCAAGCATGTTATTGAACGTTTTTCCATCTTGCCGGGTGCGGTAGACCGCACGCTTGAGATTGCCAGCCGTTGTACGTTTTCACTGGATGATATTTCATATGAATATCCTCATGCAGTTGTGCCGTCTGGTTGCACACCAATAGATTACTTGAGCAACCTAGCCTGGAAGGGAGCTCGAAAGCGTTACGACAATAAAGTTCCTGAAAAAGTAGCTGGACTTTTGAAGCATGAACTATCGCTTGTTCGTGAGCTTGGCTATGAGGCATATTTTCTTACCGTATTTGATTTGGTTCGGTTTGCTCGTCGGCGAGGTATTCTTTGTCAGGGGCGAGGGTCTGCAGCGAATTCAGCTATTTGTTATTGCCTCGGTATTACATCGGTTGATCCTGCTCGGACAAATGTGCTTTTCGAACGGTTTGTGAGCCGTGAGCGACAAGAGGCACCCGACATTGACGTTGATTTTGAGCATCACCGACGGGAAGAGGTGCTGCAATATATTTACACAACCTATGGTCGTATGCGTTCGGCAATGACTGCCGAAGTGATTTGTTACCGTTTGCGATCGGCCGTTCGGGATCTGGCGAAAGTACTCGGCTTTTCACTTGATCGAATCAATCAATTATCACGAATACTTGATGTCGGTGATCGTGCAGAGCAGTTGCCTGAGAGATTGGCTGAGTCGGGCATCGATCCATATAGTGAATCAGGCCGACGACTAGTTGCGCTCGTGAATCAATTGGTTAGTTTTCCTCGCCATCTTGGGCAGCATGTGGGTGGCATGGTAATAACTCGAGGAGATCTCTGTGAATTAGTGCCGATCCAGCCGGCAAGCATGGATGGCCGTACAGTCATTCAATGGGACAAGAACGATCTTGATGAAATCGGAATATTGAAAGTTGACTGTCTCTCTTTAGGGATGCTCTCAGCCATCCGTCGTGCATTTGATCTTGTAAAACAAGGTGGTGGACCGTGTCTCACATTAGGGACAGTGCCAGCTGAAGATCCGCGTGTTTACGAAATGATTTCTAAGGCAGATACGGTAGGGGTATTTCAGATTGAGAGCCGTGCGCAGCGAAGCATGTTGCCGCGTTTGAAGCCAGCCTGTTTTTATGACTTAGTTATAGAAGTAGCGATTGTTCGTCCGGGTCCAATACAGGGGGGTATGGTGCACCCGTATCTTCGGCGACGTCAAGGAGAAGAATCTGTTAGTTATCCGAATCAGGAAATTCGAGAAGTGCTTGAAAAAACACTTGGTGTACCTTTGTTTCAAGAGCAGGCAATGCGGCTTGCAGTAGTGGCTGCAGGATTTACTCCCGGAGAGGCTGATCAATTACGACGAGCAATGGGAGCTTGGCGACGAACAGGAGTGATTCAGGAATTTCATCAACGGCTAATAGATGGAATGGTCTCACGGGGGCTTTCGTTGACTTTTGCAGAACAAGTCTTTCAGCAGTTGAGAGGCTTTGGTGAATACGGGTTTCCAGAATCACACGCCGCTAGCTTTGCATTGTTGGTGTATGTCTCTGCTTGGCTCAAGTTCCATCATCCAGCGGCATTTACAGCTGCACTGCTCGGTAGTCAGCCAATGGGTTTTTATGCTCCAGCCCAACTTGTTCGCGATGCTCAAGAGCATGGCGTGACTGTTTTGCCTGTGTGTATCCAGAATAGCGGATGGCATGCAGGACTTGAGACTTCTGGTGGATCTTTTCCTGCTCTTCGACTTGGCCTCGAGCAGGTTCATGGGCTTGGCCAAACAAGTGGTCGTCAAATTGAGGAGGTTAGGAATGCAGGTCGATTCAAGAGTATTTATGATCTCAAGAGGAGGTGTCAGCTAACACAGCCCCAAGTTCTTTCATTAGCTCGTGCCGGAGCTTTAAAGAGTTTGTCTGGAAGTCGAAGGCAGGCAATATGGAATTCAATGGAGCGTAAGCCAGAACCAGGGAGTATGCCACTGTTTGAAGGGCTGGATGGTAATGGTTTTAATGAAACAGAAAGTAGTTTTGATGAGACAGGGGGCTTGCCGACGACTTCAACTCTTGAGGAAGTGCTCACGGATTATCGTGCATCAGGGCTTTCTCTCAAGGCGCATCCGCTGCAGTTTGTTCGTTCGCATCTTATACAGCACGGAGTCG
>DONH01000315.1 GCA_003509235.1 Planctomycetaceae bacterium | reverse complement strand
CGCTTCACATTCTTGACGCAAAGAACGGAAAAACCATCACTGAAATTCCACTTGGAGGCCCAACTGGAACGACCCCTTCGATCAGCGGATCAGATGTTTTTTTTGGCACCGAGGGAGGAATTTTCTTTGCCGTTGATTACATTCATGAAAAAGTTCGATGGCAAGCGGGCGGAGACTCACAAAAACCTTCGTATCGCTCCAGTGCCACCATGGCCGGCAACATGGTTTTTGTTGGTTCGCGAGGCCGTGCAATCGAGGCTTTTAACGCGACAGATGGGAGCCTCTGCTGGCGACATCCCATGCGTAACCGTGTCGACGCATCACCAGTTTCAGTACGCATTGTTGAAGAGGGTGCATCAGTAGAAAACCCTTCCGGAAGTGTTCTCGTAGCCGATGCGGCGGGTGACATAAAACTCCTTCGAGACCATGATGGGGCACCGTGCTGGGAATTTAACGCTGGCGGTGGTTTTTCCGGATCACCAGCCGTTGTTCATGATCGAGTCGTCCTCGCAAGTGATGATGGTGTCGTCTGGTGTTTTGGTCACCATTAAACCTGACAAAATCCCAAACTCTTTTGGCCTATTCTCGATCCCGCTGTATTCCTTTCATTCATAGAGGGCGTGAAGCATGGCATGGCAACAACGCATAATCAGACTGACACCCCGCAGCCGCGGATTTCATCTAATCACTCATGAACTTGAGCAGGCACTTGCACACATGGAAAAACCGCAGGTCGGGCTGCTCCACCTTTTCCTTCAACACACTTCTGCAAGCTTATCGATCAATGAAAATGCGGACCCAGACGTTCCGTTTGATCTTGAAATGGCTTTCAGGAAGGTGGCCCCCGAAGACCTGCCGTATCGACATACCTGCGAAGGTCCAGATGACATGCCTGCTCACATCAAGAGTTCAATGCTGGGCTGCTCCCTCACCATTCCCATTAGTTCAGGAAAGCTATGCCTTGGCACCTGGCAGGGTGTCTACCTGTGCGAACATAGGATCCGTGGGGGATCTCGCAATCTTGTCCTGACTGTACACGGTGAAATAGGAAGTCTAGCCGATCAGTAGCACACAGTTTTTTTACACGCTAGTAAACAATTCAAAAAGTCGATCTCCTCCTTACCTCCCGAATTCCTGAATACGAAACAGCTAAAAAAGTGGTAATTCTGGCAGACGGGGCGATTTTTTTGGACTTTTCCAGAACCAAGACCCGGACTGCTCCGTATGATTTGAGTAGCCATGACACAAAGCTGGCTTACCAGTCGACAGGTTGGCGAAAAGGAGGAACAAAATAATGGCCAGAAAAGACGCACTCTCGAGCCTCCGAGCAATCCTTATGCGACGACGGGATGCTCTCCGAAACGCACTGAACGGTGACCTTACGTTACTAAAAGAACTGCGAAGTGAGTCGCCCGGAGACGTTATTGATGCCGCTGTAGATACCGCGCAGGACGAGATAAGCTCTCAACTCGCTGAGGTGGAGGCACGCGAACTTGGATCAATAGAAAATGCTCTGGAGCGTATGGATTCTGGTGCCTACGGAACATGCGAGGTATGCAGCGGAAAAATACCCCTCGCACGGCTTCAGGCCCTACCCTATGCCACGATGTGCATTCAGTGTCAGCGAGAAACCGAAGAATCTGGTAGACACTGGATGGCAGAACAGCAGGCAGAAGCCTAATCACGTCTTTTCCTTAATACAGGCGACCCTCATTTTTTGACGTTTTCGCAATGTATACTTTGGTAGGAATTTGTATGCAAAGTGGAGACAGAGCATGATGGCGGCCCCTTTTTCGTCTGTTCGAACACACATCGTTGCAGCCGCATGGCTGGCCCACATCGTGAGCGGGCCCATTATGGCTGACGAACAGGCCACAACACCAGTACGCCCGATCCAGCCGACAACAACGGACACCACAGACCGAGTCGATCCATCAATTAGCCGTAGTCTTAGCCTCACCGAGCGAGAACGTCTTTACGACAAAGTAGTTCGCGATGCACGACAACTGGAAATGCAAGGCGCACAACTCCGTAGACTTTCAGTCCTTCTTCGTCCTGCCGTTGTGCACATTGATGCACTAAAACCAAATAGTCGTGGTCGCACATCACGTGATGACGAACAGGAAGCTGGCTCAGGGGTGATCACAAATCTCGCTGATGAAGTTGTTGTCATAACAAACCGACATGTCATTCATGGGGCCGATCTGGATAACATTACAATCCGACTTGATGACGGACGTGAAATCCAGCCGTCACGAGTTTGGACAGACGCTGACACCGACATTGGTGTCATGCTGATCAATGAGTCCCATCTGCCAACTGCCCGTCTTGCAGAAGGTGATGGTGTCCAGATTGGTGATACTGTTCTTGCAATTGGAAGCCCCTTTGGACTCGCCCACTCTGTCACGCTTGGTATTGTTTCTGCAAAAGGTCGCAGAGACCTTGAGTTAGGCGAGGGTGGTATTCGCTTTCAAAATTTCATTCAAACCGACGCGGCAATCAACCCAGGAAATAGTGGGGGGCCACTTGTAAATCTTCGAGGCGAGGTTGTTGGACTCAACACCTGCATAGCAAGCAACTCAGGTGGATTCGAAGGTATTGGATTCGCAATTCCGATTTCAATGGTGATGTTTGTTGCCCGACAACTAGTTGAAACTGGAACCGTGTCCCGGGCCTATCTTGGAGTCGCCCTCGATAAAGTCTTTACCCTGGCCACAGCTCATAAACTCGGAATGACTCGGCCTGTAGGGGCCCGCGTCACTGGCATCACGCCGGGCTCTCCAGCAGAGGACATTGGTCTTTTACCAAATGACATTATCTTGGAATTCGCTGGCAACCCGATCGAAGACGATGACCACCTTGTCAGCATGGTGAGTATGACACCGACAAATCAGGAAGTGCGGATCCGTGTCTTCAGAAACGGCCAGCCTTTGTCACTCGAGGTGACCGTAGCATCACGCGAAGCATTCGAACCTCCACAATGAGGTTGCAATTCACCTGACAGCTACAGCCTTGCCTCTCATTTCCCTTGCTGGGAAATTCTCACGAGGCTGTCTAATGCCTGCACTGCTTTTTTTGAATCAATGGCCTGCTCCGCAAGCATCCTTGCCTCTGGAAGATCAGCTGCACGCCCGGCTGCCCATAACACTGCGGCGGCATTCAGAAGAACCACGTCACGAGCTGGGCTCATCTCTCCAGCTAAAACGCGTTGAATACACGCTGCACTTTCTGCGGCATCCGCCACCAACAGGGCCCCTCTCTTTGATTCAGGAGCCGTTTTGAGACCAAAGTCTTCTGGAGTCCAAACCATTTCTTTCCGTCCGTCTGCAGAAACATCAATCACATGCGTCGGTGCAAAAAGCCCAACCTCATCAACACCGTCTTCTGAAGAAACGATCACTGCTCTTTGCAGACCAGCAAGCCGGGCTGCCTCTGCTACCGCCGACTCCGTACCGGGCCTTCCGACGCCGATTACTTGCACCGTAACATTGGCCGGATTGCACAATGGGCCAACAAGGTTGAACACGGTTGGCTTTCCTATTCGACGGCGCACGGCCCCTACTTTTGCCATAGCCGGGTGATGGGCGGGTGCGTAGCAAAAGCACATACCTACTCGTGCGAGACAATCAGCAACACGGTGTACAGGAATGTCCAAACAGACACCAAAATGCTCAAGCACGTCAGCCGAACCTGTTTTGCTTGAAACTGCCCGATTCCCGTGCTTCACCACAGGAAGACCCGCTGCTGCGACAACGATCGCAGTCGCTGTCGAGATATTAAATGTGCCCGAACCATCACCACCGGTTCCACAGGTGTCAACAATTGGCGCAGGAACAGATGCATGCAAAGGCACCATCCGCCGTCTTAAGGCATCAACAATGCCAATAATTTCTTCAGCCGTTGGCAGCCGGCTGGCCGAGCCTGCCAGCCAATCTTCAAAATCCGCAAGTGGCATGTGATCATCAAGCACTGCATCGAGAAGATCCGTGATCGTTGTGCGATCGAGTGACTTCCCATCCCGGCTGGCATCGGCCATCTGCTGCCGTAGTCTGGTTACACAATTTCCGTCCATTTTTCATCCCGGGACAAATCAAAAGGAAGTGAATCGGAACAGTCAGTACCGCAACTCTCCGCCATATATGCTGACGGACAATGTTACAGACTACTACATCATGTGACGATAATGTCATGTTTCCGTACTCGCTCTGGAACGGTACGATGCCAATATGGCAAAAAAAGTAATTATTGATGTGGACCCAGGAATTGACGACGCAATCGCTCTCGCCATTGCGTTATTTGATCCAGGCCTTGATGTACTTGCTGTAACCGCAACTGGGGGGAATGTTTCGCCTGAACAGGCAACAAAAAACCTTCAGGCGCTTGTCACCTATCTCGACCCACCGCGAACCCCACGAATTGGGATTGCTACAGAAAACGCAAACATGCCAGAGCGGGCCCTGAGCATGCATGGGCCCGATGGACTCGGTGGCCTCAACCTGCCTGCAGTTCCGTTGCACGGCACACATGCCGCTGAAAAGGTCATGCGGGAAACAATCAAGGCCCATCCTCGAGAAGTCACTCTCCTGAATCTCGGGCCGCCAACAAATCTTTCTCGTTTGCTTCGTCGTGACCCCAGGATCGTCGAACTGCTTGGTGACACCATTCTTTGTGGGGGCACCTTACATGCGCATGGTGGAGCGAGTCCTGTTGCGGACTTTAACTTCTACTGCGACCCGTTTGCTGCTCGACACGTGGTCTGTGAACCTTTTCGGAAATCGTTAGTCCCTCTGGAGACAACGTCACAAGTTGCATTCGGAATAGAAATGCTTGAACAACTTCCTGATGCTTTTACATCTGCCGGAAAGGTTTTTCATCGTATGTTAAGCCATGCATTTCGAGCACATCGACAACTTCTAGGGAGTGAAGGCATTCACCTGCATGATGTAGTTGCTCTTGTCGCAGTAACCAACCCCGAACTCTTCCATCAAGAAACAGTTTCCGCAGATATTGAAACTACTGGTGAACTCACCTCGGGAATGCTTGTCATTGACCGCCGTCATGCCCGAAGAGTGAAGCCAAACCTTGATGTGTTCTCTCATTGCGAATCCGCCGCCGTAAAGGACTGTATTCTTCGTGGATTAAGAACAGCGGCAAATGCAACCTCTTAACGAATCTAGGTGAGACAAAAAGAACGCCAGACCTCGCTGAAGGAAACTGGCTCGCATTCATCGAACCTGACTTCTGCCACAGTGCCCGTCGTCACGATAATGGCACGGTCAGCCCGTCATACGCCAACTCCATGCCGGTGGGCAACAAAGACGACACCGAGCCATGGTCAATCTCGTGCGACATATGAACAAAGTATGTTTGACGGGCATCGATTCGCTGAGCCACTTCAACGGCTTCATTGATTGAGAAATGTGTGGGGTGATGTGCTGGTCGCAAACAATCTAAAACAAGAACATCAAGACCCTCGAGTAAGGGCCACGTCTGGTCTGGTATCTCATTTGTATCGGTACAGTAGGCAACATTCCCAATCCTGAAGCCAAGCACTTCAAAAGCACCGTGATGCAGCCGCAGAGGAACAACTGTAGCTCCGAGCAAGTCAAAAGAGTCGAGACCTATTTGATGGAGAGTCATCTTGGGTAGACCACCTCCAGCAACAACAGGCTCCTCGAACGCATAATCAAATGCTCGACGAATTCGTCGCTCCACCCGAGGCTCACAATATACCGGTAACGGACCGCCCTTACGAAAACAGAGTGGGCGAATATCATCGAGGCCGTACACGTGATCGACGTGATCATGCGTGTAAACAATCGCGTCAATTGAGCTGATGCGTTCCCTCAGAAGCTGTGAGCGAAGATCCGGGGTCGTATCGATAAGCAGCATGCCGTCAGGCAACCCAAAGATCACACTCGTTCGTGTTCGTTTATTTTTTGGATTATCACTTTGACAAACACCACAACCACACCCAACAACCGGCACGCCAACACTGGTACCAGTACCAAGAAAAACAAATTGGCCTTGGAGGCTTCGGCTCGATGCGACTTCAAAATGCGACGGAGACATAAAGACACGAACCGCTACTCATCAGGAAATTATTTCCAGCCCACAACAATTTAACCCAGAAGGTACCAGATTCCACCGCATGCTGTTGTAGAGAACAACCGAGCGGCTCATACCCCCTCTACACTGCACCCACAAAACCCCACAGCACATATTTGACGGCAGTGATCCCTACTCACCCAACCAAAGAGCCGTACTTGCTTCAGCAGCACAGCAAAATTGTCAATTGAACCACCTGCCGTGTGCCGCTAAAAACGAAACCATGGGCTAGCGGGACCACCTTACCCGGCCCTAGGCCACGGCTGCCTGAAGCCTGTGAAGCCCCGAGAACATCACTGTTTCCACCATGATTGCCCCATTTGTGAAAACACTCAACCGCAGAAGATCAAAAACAACCGATCGTGAGGGCACTTTCTTTTGAAAATAAAAAATGCGAGTAACCTTGACCCCCTACCGCCATCACTGTGAGAATTAAGATGTTGACATCAAATTGAGCACCTCCTCGTGTGGTTCCAAGAACCACCTGTAATCAACATGCGTTCTACAAGCGGTGAGGCTCAAAACCGCACACCAACAATTACCGGCTATCCTCTTCCCCTTATATCACCATCATGGAACAACTGGAACGCATCTGGGACCTCGTTAGTAATTTTGCATCCGCCGTAGGTTCATGGGTCGAGCGATCCATCACCGGTCTATTCGGTTCGTCAAATGCTCGTTATCTCAAAAGGTTAGAAACAAAGATCGAGGCAATTAACTCGCTCGAGCCGCGATATGAGGCGATGACGGATGCCGAACTGCGAGCGCAAACTGATGAATTTAAACATCGGTTATCGGCCGGCGAAACCCTCGATGACTTGCTTATAGAATCATTTGCTGTGTGCCGTGAAGCTGGACGCCGCTTCCTCAGTATGAGGCATTATGACGTGCAACTTATTGGCGGCATGGTCCTGCACTCTGGGGCAATTGCCGAAATGATCACGGGAGAAGGCAAGACACTTGTTGCAACACTCCCGGCTTATCTTAATGCACTCGAAGGCAAGGGCGTGCACGTCATTACAGTAAATGACTATCTTGCCCGTCGTGATATGGAATGGATGGGGCCTCTCTACATGGGACTCGGCCTTACGGTCGGTGCGATTCAATCTGGCATGGAGTCTGATGAGCGTCAACGATCATATGCCTGTGATATCACATACGGAACGAATAATGAATTTGGGTTTGACTATCTGAGAGACAATATGCGAATGGCGGCTCGGGGTGACGAACGCTTCCCCCGTCAAATGCAGCAGTCACAGGGAAGGCTCAACTTTGCAATCGTCGATGAAGTCGACAACATTCTCATCGATGAGGCGCGAACACCTCTTATTATTTCAGGCCCTGCTCATGATGACATTACGAAATATGCACGAGCTGACAAGGTCGCACGTCAACTAAAAGCAGATGACCATTTCGAGGTTCAGGAAAAAGAACATACGGTAAGTCTGACAGAGTCTGGTGTTCGGCAAGCTGAAAAACTTGCGGGTGTTGAAAGCTTTTACACTGCGGGCAACATGGAGTGGCCCCACCTGATCGACAATGCTTTGAAGGCTCACCACCTTTATAAATTGGATGTGAACTACGTTGTCCAGCAGGGCGATGTTGTCATTGTTGACGAGTTCACCGGTCGCCTTATGCCTGGTCGCCAATGGTCCGACGGCCTTCATCAGGCTGTCGAAGCAAAAGAAGGGGTTCGAATCAAAGAAGAATCGCAGACTCTGGCAACAGTCACATTGCAGAATTTCTTCAAGTTGTACAATAAACTTGGCGGTATGACCGGGACTGCAATGACCGAGGCAAATGAGTTTTGGAAGATATACAAACTTGACGTTATTGCCATCCCTCCAAACCGTGTTCTCCAGCGAGTCAATCATTCAGACGTTATCTTCCGTACTGAACGTGAAAAATGGATCGCCGTTGCTGACGAGATCGAGCGAATTAGCCGCTGGGACTCAGTCAACCTCTCAAACAAATCGACCAAAATCGGAAGTATTGCGAAGGAGTCCGACGAGGGCATTGAATTCCAACTCAAAGGAACAAAGAAAACCGAGTTCATTCCAGTTGACCAGATTCAAAGCGTGCAACGAAAAGGACTCCCCATTCTTGTCGGCACGGTTTCCATTGAAAAAAGCGAGCGGCTTGCGTCCCTTCTCGACAAGCGCGGAGTTGCTCATCAAGTGCTCAATGCGAAACAGCACCAGCGTGAAGCAGACATTGTCGCACAGGCAGGCCGACTCAGCGCTGTGACAATAGCAACAAACATGGCTGGGCGTGGCACCGACATAATTCTAGGTGGCAACGCAGAAACCATGGCGTGGGCCCAACTGCAAAACACCTACGAAACGCGGCTCGATGTCCCAAAAGATGATTGGGACAATCTCATCAACACTATTTCCGAACGCGAAAACATGAAGGCGGAGGGCAGCAAAGTTCGTGAGATGGGCGGGCTTCAGATTATTGGAACGGAGCGGCACGAATCAAGACGAATTGACCTTCAGCTTCGCGGGCGATGTGGTCGCCAAGGCGACCCTGGGAGCAGCCGGTTCTACCTTTCGCTCGAGGACGACCTCATGCGAATTTTTGCTGGAGAGTGGGTGAAAAACATACTTACTCGATTAGGCATGCAAGACGGCGAGGCAATTGAAAGCAAGATGGTCACTCGTCGTGTCGAAGCTGCACAGAAAAAGGTCGAGGAGCGAAATTTTGAAATTCGAAAAAATCTACTCGAATACGATGAGGTAATGGATGAGCAGCGGAAACGGGTCTACGGTTTCCGGCAACGGATCCTGGAAGGTCATACTGCAGAAAGTGACGATAAAGTCCTTCTTGATCGTGACAGTGAATGCCGTGAACTCATTCTCGAAATGGTCGATCGTCAAATAGATCAGCACATCGACACATTCCTCGACAGAGACTACGGGGCGCAGACATTTGCTGGTTGGGCTTCATCTCAACTTTCGTGTGAACTTGAAAGTGCTGACTTTCGTGGATTAAGTCCGGAAGAAGCTATTCGAATTGCCCACGAACAAGCGACACGACTGGCCGAATCTCAAATCTTTGAGGCTGTTGAAGAGAACCTTCCCGAAAGTGAGGACGAACGGGACTGGAACTGGTCAGCTCTCGCAAGCTTTGCCAATGCACGTTGGAAACTTTCCGTAAACGACCGCGACCTCAAGCGTGTCGGACGAAATGACGTTGCTGAGTGGCTCCAACAGCGAGCACGTGAAGCAGTCGCGAAAGTAGACCTGAATGATGGCAAACGATTCCTTGCGCCAGACTTCGGTGTTTTTTCGGCACGATCGTGGACAGACTGGCGATTTGCTATCGAACTATGTGATTCAGACCTGACTGAAATCTCAGGAAATGATCCGGATCCCGAAGCTTTTAAAGAGATCGTGCGAGAAAAGGCAAGAGAGGCCTATCAGCAACGAGAAATTGAATATCCTGTACTTGTAGGACTAGCCCATTTCACTGGCCGCCAAGATGACGGGTCACGAAGAGTTGATCGCGACGGGCTCGTCGCCTGGGTGAAAGACCGGTTTGACTCAACTCTTGATGAAACATTACTCTCGCCCACCAGCCTCGATGATCTGAAACAGACACTCTGTGAAGCAAGCGCCCGTCGCCATAAACAACCCGATTCACCTCGGACTGAAATGCAAAGAATGGAGCGTGCCGTTCTCCTTCAGATACTGGACAATGCTTGGAAAGACCATCTTCTCGCAATGGATCATTTGAGAAGTAGCGTTGGTCTTCGTGGATATGCTCAGGTTGACCCGAAGGTTGAATATAAACGTGAGGGCATGCGAACATTCGATCTCATGTGGAGTGGCATTGATGAACGTGTCATTGACATCGTCTACCGAATCGAACAGGTCGAAGAAGATGCTCTTCGAAGCACCTGGCGGGAAACGGCCGCTATCCATGAAGACACCCCTTCTGCCTCACAATTTGAAGAGCCCGGAAGACAGATGGCAGATGGCAGTGATTCTGGCCCGATCCAGCCGATTCGTAATAGTGGCCAAAAGGTCGGAAGAAACGATCCATGCCCCTGCGGTAGTGGCAAAAAGTATAAAAACTGTTGCGCCCGCTCCGCGAGTGCGTCCACCGGCTGACTAGGTGAGGTGTAGTGATAGCCCTAAACCTGCTCTATCTGCTGGTGGGTACTATTGCCTTGCCCTGGGTTCTATGGCGAAGGCTTTCGGGCAAACGTCCCGTTGCTGCACTTCGAGAACGGCTCACAGGGCGAGTCCACGTGGCCGATTGCCCGAAGGACCACTGTCGGATCTGGCTGCACGGCGTAAGCGTTGGAGAAGTACAACTTGTCCGGACCCTTGTGAATGAACTAGAGAATCAAGCTGGCCTAAAGAATCAACCCATTGATTGTGTCATCTCAAGTTCGACGACAACTGGACTAGAGCTCGCGACCAAAGGCTGCGAGCATGACCACGTTTTCCCTTGCCCACTAGACTTCAGTTGGGCGATCAAACAAACCCTCAATCGAGTACGGCCAGATGTGCTTGTCCTTGCTGAATTGGAAATCTGGCCCAACCTGTTACGGATAGCAGAAGAATGCAAAATTCCTGTTGTCGTTGTGAATGGCCGCATGAGCGAGCGGAGCCACCAAGGCTACAAACGATTAGGTCGCATCGCAGCGTTGATGGTCCAGCGGATATCACTTGTGCTGTCCCGTTCTCAAGAGGATTCAGATCGTTTCACGGACCTTGGGGCTCCTCACGTGGAAACCATTGGCTCATTAAAGTTTGATGGCATTCACGGCCACAAACACAATGATGAAATCCAGCAGCTCAGAAACATTACTGGAATTGACAGAGAGGACCTTGTCTTTATTGCAGGAAGCACTCAGGCACCAGAAGAATCGCTCGCCGTTGAGACATTCTTGAAACAACAGAAAGTACACCCTGACCTTAAACTTATTCTTGTTCCTCGACACGTTGAACGGACACGTGAGATTGCTACCTGGTTAACACTTCGTTTGCAGCAGCCAGATGCTTGCCACATACCCTGGTATTCCCGAAGCAAACTCACCGAACAAGCCAGCCAGCTGTCGGAGAGGTCATTTATTCTTCTTGTGGATGTGACTGGTGAACTTGCAGCATGGTGGGGCCTTGCAACCGTGGCCTTTGTCGGCGGCAGCCTTGACGGGCTCCGTGGCGGCCAAAACATGCTCGAGCCTGCTGCATACGGAGCCGCCGTCTGCTTCGGGCCATACACAAGAAACTTCCGTGCGGAAGTATCTGAACTGCTTGAAGCAGAGGCTGCTGTTGTTGTTCACAACGGGGTGGAACTTACAAGATTTGTCACTCAGTGCCTTATTGATCCAGTGTATTCCAGAAAGATTGGAGCATCCGCCCAGAAACTTATTGAAAAAAAACAAGGCGGTACCAAACTGACTGCCTCAAGGATTTTAGACTTCCTTTCCGTAATTTGATCCTCACGGTTGTCTGTTTGGACCAAAACCCTGATACTACGATTTCGAGAAATATGATTCGGCGAAAATTGTTCGCCTTACCCTTAACTGCAAGAGGCATCCAAAGTGGCTAGTGGCAAGTATCTCTTCACAAGTGAATCGGTCAGCATGGGACATCCGGATAAACTTTCGGACCAAATTTCCGACGGGGTCCTCGACGCCTTCCTCGCCCAAGATCCCAACAGCCGTGTCGCTTGTGAAACCCTCGTTACAACGGGCCTTGCAGTTATTGCGGGTGAGATTACCTCCCGAGGTACAATTGACTACCAACAGGTCGTTCGTGATGTTATCCGGGAAGTTGGCTACACAGATGACGAAATGGGCATTGCAGCAGACACCTGCTCGGTACTCGTTGCAGTAGGTAAACAGAGTGGTGACATTGCCATGGGGGTCAATGAGGATACAGATAAAGGCAAAGACATCGGAGCTGGTGACCAAGGACTGATGTTTGGCTACGCCTGCAATGACACTCCTGAATTGATGCCGCTGCCGATTGCTCTATCACATCGCATACTAAATCGTTTAGCTGATGCACGTCTTGGTGGAGACGTAGATTGGCTCCGGCCTGACTCGAAAAGTCAGGTAACCGTTGAATACGACGGCGATAAACCAATACGAATCGATACTATCGTTGTCTCCACACAACATGCCCCGCATGTATCCAACGAAGAGATTCAGACGTACATCATTGAAAAGATCATAAAGCCGGAACTTCCCGGTGACTTAGACACCAGTGATATTACGTACCACATCAACCCAACTGGCCGGTTTGTTGTAGGTGGCCCTCACGGTGATGCTGGCTTGACTGGTCGAAAAATTATTGTCGACACCTACGGTGGGTGGGGTCGCCATGGCGGAGGTGCTTTTTCCGGGAAAGACCCGACGAAAGTTGATCGTAGCGCTGCTTATATGGCTCGCTACGTTGCAAAAAATATTGTTGCAGCAGGACTCGCAGACCGGTGCGAACTGCAACTGGCGTATGCAATTGGCGTCACAGAACCTGTCAGCGTTCACATTGATACCGCTGGAAGCGGAAAAATTGATGATGAACGGCTGTGTGCACTCATTCGAGAACATTTCCCACTCACACCTCGTGGTATCATCGAGCACCTCGACCTCCGAAGGCCAATCTTCCGTCGAACTGCTGCAGGCGGGCATTTTGGACGAGACGAGTTCCCTTGGGAAAAGACAGATAAAGCAAGTGCTTTGGCAGAGGCTGCCTCCTCGACAACTGCAGCAGGCTGAGGCATGCAGCCCCGTTAGAAAACGATACTCACGAACGAAAGCAGTACTGCTCGTTGTTTACGTGCATGCGTATAGCACCTGACATCGACACTGCTTTTGAGTGAGTCATTGCGGTCTAAGGGAGAAAAATCCACGAATTGTTCATAAATCAGAGATGCATTAATGCTTCCTGCCTCACAAGACGTCCGATCGGATAGATTTGCGACAGGTCAGAGTTCGTATCCCGACTTCCTGCAGTTCGCAACCAACGCTGTAAGCTATCTTGCCGCTGGCACATCGTTTTTCATTGCGATTATTATTCTTTCCCGCCGTATAGCCGGCGGACTCACATCTCAACCATCCATTTCTGTGCTACTCCTTGTAGCTTTCGTTGGGAGTGGTCTCATAGCCACTGTAAGCAACGCAGGGCCAAAATGGAGCCCTACCTTGCGTTGGTGGTTGGTGACAACGACTCGTTGCGGCGTTCTCCTTGCACTCCTAACGCTCGGAATTTGGCTCCCTCTCCTTGCTTCTACCACGTTCGTAACGATTGCTCTTGCGGGAACTCTTGCATTCCTGCCATCTCATCGTTCATGCGATAGAGAACTGACGGGCATGCCGTTGACTCCATACTGGACGGTAGTGAACAAATTACAAAAAACTTTTCACAAGAACATGCTCAACCTTTTTCAACTTAAACAAGCCAAATCGAATCTATTTACCAGTGAAAAAAACAACACTTTGCCACGGTGGAAGATATTTAATCGCAAAAATACAGATGCCAAACAGTTAGTGCCACTCGAAAAACTTTTGAGTGGGCAGGTGATTTTTCGGCCAAATTCAAGGCATCAATCAGGACCCAAGGACACATTACTCCACTGGCAAGAACGTTATAAATTGCCAGACGGGACCGAATACCTTTGCGGGCAACTCATGATTGCTTTCTCTGCTGGAACCCGCTTGACAACAGGCCATGTTGGATTCTGCCCTGCATTTCAGACCATCCCCGTCGTTGAAGTTACTACCGACTATGACGCCCTGGAAGTTTCAGTCACGGCGGCTGAAATACTACCATGGGGTGTTCGCATCGAATGCCGAGTTGAAGAACCGATTGATGAGGGAACCTCTATCCCTGTTTTTCTAAGTGTGAACAAGCCGTTAGAATCAAACACTTCATAACCACATCACAACCAAGGCATGCACTGAACATGGCGCGTTGGCCCGAGCATATCTGGACTACACTTTTCACGTATGGTCTTATTTTCATCCTTTTCCCCCTGCTCTGCTTCTTACTGTGGAATTGGGTTCGTGGCTTTTAATCCAGCATCAAATTCAATCGCACAACACCACTCATGCCAGCACCAACCACACTTCTCAGTCTATTAGAACCGCACGGGGAACAACATCTCCTTGCCTACTGGGATCAACTCTCTGAAGAAGAACGCAACGGTCTGCAATCCCAACTGATGGCAATTGATTGGAGTGAGGTTACTGCTTGCAAGAAACTAGTCGAGGCCCACCATGAAAAGAAAAGTATCGTAAAACCCCAAGGTTTTGAAAATATAGCGACGCCACGTTGTCAGAAACTTGGAGAGCAGGACACGGCAACATCAGATGCTCTGAGGCGAGGGCATGAATGCCTGCGCACTGCACAGGTAGGTGCAATCTTGATGGCTGGCGGCCAGGGCACTCGTCTTGGGTTCAACGAACCAAAAGGAACGTTTCCCATTGCAACGATATCGAAAGCAACTCTTTTTGATGTGCTCCTTGGACAACTCCGTGCGATTAAGAAGCGATTTGGAAGCCGTATTCCGCTAGGCATTATGACAAGTGCTTCCACAGACACGGCAACCCGTAAATTTCTCGCCGAGGCAAACTTTTGTGGCCTCGATGCCGATCAAATATTTTTTTTCTGCCAAGGCAATCTACCTGCAGTTGATGCGACGACCGGCAGCCTTCTACTTGATGCATGTGACCATGTTGCAGTTGCACCAGATGGCCATGGTGGGATGTTGCAGGCGCTTATCGAAGGTGGCGGTCTTGATTGGTTTCGTCAGCAGGATTGCCGCACACTCGTAAGTTTTCAGGTAGACAACCCCCTCGCAAAGCCACTTGATCCAGAATTCCTTGGCTACCATCTGCTCTCTGGTTCTTCACTTTCAACACAAGTTATTCCGAAGATTGATCCTGAGGAGCGGGTTGGCGTTGTGACTGAATCTGATGGAGTGACAAGAATCATTGAATATAGTGACCTACCTCAACCCATCGCTGCAGAGCGGCTTCCGGACGGAAGGTTGCGATTTTTTGCAGGTAGCATTGGAATCCACGCATTCGAAACACATTTCCTAGAAGATGTTGCTTCATCCCAAGCAAGTCTTCCTCTCCATATCGCACATAAGAAAGTTCCTTTCATCAACGAGCATGGGCGCTTCATTAAGCCATCGGCACCAAATGCTTTCAAGTTCGAACGATTTATATTTGACTTGATGCCCTTAGCAGACAGTGTGACTGTCGTGGAGATTGATCCGGCAGAAGGTTTTGCACCGCTAAAAAATCCGTCTGGTGCTTCCCAAGACTCACCCGAAACAGTCCGGCAGGCGCTCAATGCGTATGCCATCCGGCATCTTGAGCAAGCTGGTATTATTGTCGCATCAGGTGCGCACGTAGAAATTGACACTGCATCAGTTTTTGATGACGAAGATCTACGACTCATTGCAACGTCTGGTGTTTTTCCAAAAAACCGCATTGACGGCCCGCACATTATTCGGGCAATCTGAGGATTTTCAGAACTCACTCCTCTTCGGAGAATACTTTTATGCTTCATGCAATAATTATGGCGGGCGGATCAGGCACCCGTTTCTGGCCATCAAGCCGTGCAAAACTACCAAAACAATTGCTACCGCTTGCAGGATCAGAAACACTTCTTCAAGACACCGTAGGGAGGCTTCAAGGGCTCGTCCCCCCGGAGCGAACCCTCATTGTCACCAACATGCGGCTTACAGAAGCTGTCCAACGACAGTTACCCGAGCTTCCGCCAACTGCAATTGTTGGTGAACCCTGTAAACGAGACACCGCGCCGTGCATCGGACTTGCTGCCTTGCTTGTACTTCAACAAGACGCTGACGCGACGATGGCAGTCATGCCTAGCGATCATGTGATTGATCCAACTGAATCCTTCCAGAAAGCTCTGCTGCAGGCAAATGATCTTGTCAATCAAAGCCCGGATCGACTTGTCACGTTTGGGATTCGTCCATCAACTCCATCATCCAGCTATGGATACATTCAACAGGGAGAGGCCCTACCGCACAAAAAGGATGATGCACCGGTTCACCGTGTTGCTCAATTTCGGGAGAAGCCGCCTGTAGATGTAGCGAAAGAATATCTCAACGCCGGCAATTTCCTCTGGAATGCCGGAATCTTTGTCTGGCGGGCAAAGACAATCATTGAAGCGCTTTCGGAACATCAACCAGCGTGCTTGGAGCACTTAAGACGTATCGCAGACAACTGGGAAACCACTCAACGCAATGAGGTCTTTTCAAAAGAATTTGCAGCAATAAAAGGTGTTTCGATTGACTACGCTGTGCTCGAACACGCTACGGAAGTCGCTGTAATTGAAGCACCGTTTACGTGGGATGATCTCGGGGGCTGGTCTGCTGTCGCTCGGCAACGAGGACAAGACGAAAATGGAAATACTGTCGTTGGTCGTCACTTGGGAATTGATTCAAAGAACGTCCTTGTGCACACCTGCGACGACCATCTCATTGTCACTTTGGGTCTAGAGAATACTCTTCTAGTACACACTGATGATGCCACCTTGGTTGCTGACAGATCGCACGAGGAGCATATTCGCAAAGTAGTCGCTGAACTGGAAAGTAAAGAATGGCACGAATATCTCTAAGAAATAGCGTATTTCTAAAAATTTTCCCTGTACTGCAACTGAGTGTTATCTCATCATATTTTCTCATCATTGCGATCCCGCAGGTTACTGGTACAGAATCTTTCACTACAGATAATACTGAAAAACACTGGGTCAGCAAAATTTTTGATGACTTCACGGCCGCCACTGATGCCTTGCAGTGGTCGGATGTACGAGTCGTCAGCAACTGGCGAATACAGCAGCATGTCCAGTCCGAAGCATATCGACTCTTAGATTCAGATGATCATGTCGTAATCGAAGGAACTCTAAAAAGCTGCTCTGCTAAATTTTCTGGACTGATGAAAGAAGGATGTATATCTCCTGTGGAAAAAGAGGTCGTCATTGTTCTTCATGGTCTTGGCGAAGGGCGAAGTGCCATGAAGCCTCTTGTTGTATTTCTTAAAGAAAACATGACTGCCAGTATCCTGACCTTCGGGTATGCAAGCCCTCGCGCGCCCCTTGCATCACACGCCCATGCCCTGGGCAGGGTGCTCGCAGGATTACCACCAACAACCGCCATCAGTTTTGTTGGTCATAGCATGGGAAATCTTGTTGTGCGGAGGTGGCTACGAGACGCACAACCAGACGTTGTAAATCGAATCGATCGCATGGTAATGCTCGGTCCACCCAATCAAGGATCAGACCTCGCTCGACTGGCCGCAAGCAACCACTTGCTTAGAAACCTAGCATCTGGTGCAGCTCGGGAGCTTGTACTGCACTGGGACAATATCAGTCGTGAGCTTCAGACCCCCCCGTTCCGGTACGGGATTATAGCTGGCGGCAAAGGTGACAACAAAGGGTACTCGTCACTCCTTGAAGGTGACGACGATGCAATTGTTCGCGTATCAGAAACACAACTGCAAGGTTCAGACGACTTTCTGGTTATACCTGTTCGCCACTCACGTATGATGGAGAACACGGACGTGCAGAAGGAAACACTCAGTTTCCTTCTGCAGGGACAATTCGCCAAGAAACATTTTCACACAAGTCCTCCTGAAAAATGAATGCTACAACACTCCCTTCAGGTCGACTTGCCGGTGTTGACTATGGTCGCCGCCGGATTGGCATATCGATTTGTGATGCCGAACGAATGATTGCGAGCCCTCTTCTGGTTCATAAAACAACCGGAGACCGACAATCCGATGCCGTATTTTTTTCAAAACTTGTGGAACAGGAAGAAATTGTTGGATTCGTTGTTGGACTCCCCATCCACTCCGACGGAAGAAATAGTGAAATGTCATCTGAAGTGGAGAAGTTTGCGGCATGGTTGTCAGATATCACCGAACGGCCAACAGTCTTTCAAGACGAACGGTACACGTCTCAGGAAGCATCTGGACTACTGAGGCCCGCACGGCTCACCCGCGGCCGAAAAAAAGAGCGGCATGATGCTGTTGCGGCCCAGGTCATTCTCAGTGCATGGTTGGAGAGACAGATGACACCACGAAACAATTCGCATCCTACAGAACCAAAAACTCTCGATGAATCGTAGAAAATCAAACAATCCGTCTCGATTAATTGTTGGGTGTGGCTATCTCGGCCAAAGAGTTGCACGCCGTTGGCTTCAATCTGGAACAACTGTTTTTGCTACAACTCGTAGCTCAGCAAATGCTCAACTCCTAGCTGCGGCAGAAATTCATCCAATCATTGGAGATGTAGCAGTTGCCGACGGATCACCAGCAAGCATCCGGAACTTGCCGGAGGTAGACACCGTTCTCTGGGCAGTCGGGTTTGATAGAGATGCAAATGCAAGCTATTACGATGTTCACGTCGGCGGACTTCTTCGTATTCTTGAACAAATACCCAACAACCCTCGGGTCATATTTATTAGCTCGACCGGCGTGTGGGGAAATGAGACTACTGAGAATGTTGATGAGTCGACGCCCGCAAGCCCTACACGAGAGGCAGGACAGGTGCTACTTGAAGCAGAGGCTACTCTTGGAAAGCACCCCAAGGGTCCGGGGGTCGTGCTCCGGCTCGCCGGAATTTATGGACCAG
>DONH01000186.1 GCA_003509235.1 Planctomycetaceae bacterium | reverse complement strand
AAGGCACCTCTCAGAAGCTCTTCGTAATCAGGCGATGGATGTTGAAAACTTAAAGCTTGCTCGTGATGTACAACGAAGCGAACGGCTCGTTGAGTTATCTCACTTCTATGATGATGCCAGGCAGTTTGCTCGACTTGTTTCGTTAGATAATCAATGTGATAAAAAAAGATCTTATGTTGTCGTTACCGGTGGAGGCCCCGGTATTATGGAGGCCGCAAATCGAGGAGCTTTCGATGTTGGATGTAAATCTATTGGACTCAATATCAAGTTGCCTGGAGAACAACAACCAAACCCTTTTATCACTCCAGAGCTTTGCTTTCAGTTTAAATATTTTGCTTTACGAAAGTTTCATTTTATTCTTCGATCAGTAGGTGCTGTATTATTTCCGGGTGGATTTGGGACACTTGATGAAATGTTTGAAGCACTCACGCTCCGGCAAACGCACAGAATGCAACCTATTCCAATCATCTTATTTGGACGTGATTACTGGTCCAAAGTTATTGACTTTGACTTCCTCGCTGACTCTGGTGTTATCTCGTATGAACACCTCGATCTTTTTGAATACGCAGACACACCTGAGAGTGCATGGGAAAAAATCCTTCAGTTCAACAGAGACCTAAAAAATTAATCGCCTGAAGAAATGGAAACTCATGGTGTCCCGGACGAATAGCAGACGGACATTCGGAAGGCCTCGAAGTTATCAAACGCACGGTATTAGAAGACAGAATAAGCTGCCCTCGTTCGGCCGGCTATCAACTGAGATTGTTCCACCATGAGCCTGGACAATGTGTTTCACGATCGACAGTCCAAGTCCTGTTCCACCCGCCTGCCTGCTACGACCCTTATCCACCCGATAAAACCGCTCGAAGAGTCGGGGCAAATGCTCTGAATGTATTCCACAACCGTGATCAGCAACACTGATCATCAGTTCTTCCTTATCTTCAGAATGAGCTTTTTTCAGATTGGCGCAAATTGATATTGGTTGATGAGTCCCACTGTACTTGACTGCGTTTTCAATCAGATTGACGACTGCCTGTTCTAAAAGGGGAGCATTCACAGGCGCGATCAGGCCCTCGTCACAATTGATGTTCATCGTAATACCCTGCTCCATTGCTCGAGGCATACAGTCCGCACATGCAGTTGCTAAAATACCTGCAATTTTTGTTGGCTCTAAAGGCAGAACACCGGACCCCTCACTCTGTTCGATTCGTGAGAGAGCAAGAAGATCTTCAATGATTGCTTCAAGCCGATCTGCTTGTTTTGCAACTATGGATAAAAACCGTTTGTTATCATGCGGCTCATTGATTGCTCCATCAAGAAGTGTTTCAACAAATCCCTTGATTGTTGCAATAGGCGTCTTCAGTTCATGTGATACGTTTGCCACAAAATCTTGTCGAACTATCTCTAATCGCTCTAACTCGGTAACGTCGTTTAAAACCATTACGGCCCCACCTTCTCCAGACGGATCTCGGAGTGCCGTACCATGAGCGCGAATTGTTCGTTTTGGAGGACCTGTAAGATCGAAGTCATCTTCTATTGGCTCACGGCAATCAATAGCCCGGAGAACAAAGCGACGTATCGCAGGATTTCGCACCACATTCTGAAGTGGCTTCCGCAGAGCGACATCGATATCAATATTTAAAAGTGTTGCCGCTGCTTGATTAAGACCGACGATTTTTTGCCGAACATCGACTGCAAGCACACCTTCCATCATGCTATCAAGGACAGCCTCTTGTTCGATATCTCTTCGCCCAAGAGTTAAACCTCGTTCTACAAGTTTTTCTTTGAGAATACTCGTCGCCTCAGCAATTGTTGCTAATTCGGCAACTTCTGGCCTTGGTATTTGCTCCGTCCCATCACCATTTACAACACGTTTAATTGCACGAGCAAGATCGCGTGCTGGTTTTGCAACCCAGAGCGCAATCAGCCATCCGGCAAACAGAGCGAACAAGCCAACAGAAACAAAACCAATCAAAAGCTTTTTAAATGAACCTGACAGGATATGATCTGTCTCATGCGTATCCTTCGACAGGCAGAGTGCTCCTAACGGATTGCTTATCGGCCCGAATGGTACCGCTATAATCAAAAGACGACTATTCGTATTGACGTTGTACCAACTTGTCTTTCCCGTTCTCCCGGCTTTCGTTTCATCAAGAAGATATTTCAGTTCCGGTAACGTCTCGATTGCATCGTCATTTAGAAAATTTTTTGAGGCTATTGTATGTAAACGATTTCCTTGAAAATCGAAGACCTCAAATCTTTGTTGTTCTGAGCTTATAATTTCATTTAAAAGTGGCGTAATTTGCTCTTGTCGAGATGAATCGTTTACATCTCTAAGCAGATCTGCCAAGCCCACAGCAGTTGTCTTCATCCGCTTGAACTCCGCTTCTTCGGTAATAGCGGCTATTCGCACGGCTGAGAGCCAGTAGCAACTAGCTAGCACAATGACTAATGCCACCGCGTAAGTTCCAAAGAGATGCCTTGAGAGCCTAGGTTTGGGCATAGTATTACGATGGGTTTAAGAATTTATGCCCGGAACCGATACCCTACGCCCCGGACAGTCTCAATATTACCACCAAAGTCGCCCAGTTTTTTCCTCAAGCCTGCGACTTGTACGTCGACTGAGCGTTCTGTTACCGGATAATCCTCACCTTTCACGGCATCGACAATTTGAGCTCTAGTGTAGGCCCATCCTGGTCGCTTCGCGAGATGTTGAAGCAAGGCAAATTCAGTATACGTAAGATTCAGTGCTAACCCACCTAAAGTTACCTCATGCCGCCCTGGATGTATCACAAGATCTCGAATCTCAATTGTTGATTCTTGCTGGCTTTTTAATTCCACATCTTTACGACGCATTAAAGATTTCACTCTTGCAAGTAAAACGCGTGGACTAAATGGCTTTGTGACGTAGTCATCTGCACCGCCATCGAGACCGGTAATGACATCTCTTTCTTCACTCTTGGCAGTGAGCATTATGATTGGTACTTCACGTGTTTTTGAATCTCTTTTGAGACGCCGACATACTTCAAGACCATCAATTCCAGGAAGCATTAAATCAAGGACTATAAGGTCGGGTAATTTCTGCCTGACCGATTCAACTGCCTTCTCTCCAGTGTCGACACACGTGATTGAATGTCCTTCCTTAGCGAGTGTATATCGGACCAATTCAAGAAGGTCTTCTTCGTCATCTACAACAAGTATGTTGTGGCTTGCCACTGAATCGTTGCTAGACATTTTTAGAGTGCACGGGGTTTGTTCGATTTATACTTCTACGACTTCAAACCATTTCTCTGACTGCGGGCAATCTGACATAATTAGGTGCTGCTTCATTTTTCTAATGCGATAAATGAAAAGATTCAATTCACCTCCATCACGCTATCCTGCAGTGCTGATGTTTGCTAATGATGCGATAATTATATTTAGTTTGTGTGAGGTCTCGTCTACTGAAAATAGCTCTTATGACAGCAACATTTCGACATCTTCAGTCGTCAGTCCCGAAAGAATTCCTGTATCGGCTGAAATAATTGATGCCGCAAGTTCACGTTTTTGGTCCTGAAGGGCAAGAATCTTCTCTTCAACTGTGTTTCGGGCAATGAGTCGATATGCAAAAACAGGACGTGTCTGACCAATACGATGAGCCCGGTCAATAGCCTGGGCCTCTACTGCTGGATTCCACCACGGATCAAGAATATAGACATAGTCTGCCGCAGTCAGGTTCAGGCCCTGTCCTCCTGCTTTCAAACTGACCAAGAAAAGCCGACAATCTGAGTCTTCCTGAAACCTTTCAACACGGCTTTGTCTATCAGTCGTTTTGCCATCTAGATATTCGTACGTCCGACCACGTTCATCCAGCTTTCGTCGAAGAATGGCAAGAAAACTTGTAAATTGACTAAACACCAGCACTTTGTGCCCTTCGTCAAGCACTTCATCCAGTTGTTCCAGAAGCGTATCCAATTTTGTAGATGGTTCATCAATTCGATTTGCATCAATCAAACCTGGATGGCAGGCTGCTTGACGAAGTCGTAACAAAGCCTCAAGCACTGCTATTCGACTTCGGCCAATTCCTTGCTGGCCAATTCGAGTAGTAAGTTCATTACGGTAATGCTGACGAAGATCGTCATATGCTTTTCTTTGTTGGTCACCCAACTCACAGAATAGTGTCTGCTCTGTTTTCTCCGGAAGGTCAGAGAGTACCTCTGTTTTTGTTCTTCGAAGCAAGTACGGACGTACGGCTCGTGCCACAAGTTCCGACCCATTTCCTCGACCGCCGGCAAGGAATCGCTTGAGGCGACCAGCTGTTCCAAGCTGCCCTGGATTCAGAAATTCAAAAATACTCCACAGCTCACCAATATGATTTTCGACTGGCGTACCCGTCAGAGCTAAACGCTGTCTTGCGCGAAGCAAGCGGCATGCCTTCGCAGCCTGACTTGTTGCATTTTTAATCGATTGAGCCTCGTCAAGAATGACATAATCAAAATCAGTTTTTCGATGCTGTGCTATATCACGACGGAGGGTGCCATACGTTGTCAGAACAAGATCAAATTGGTCTATCACCTCTGTTGACTCAGTCCGTTCTTGACCGGTGTAGTTAAGCAACCGTAATTCTGGTGCGAAACGCTTGGCTTCTTGCATCCAATTAAAAATCAAGCTTTTTGGCACAATGACAAGTGACGGCCGCGTCGCTATGCCTGCCTCTTCAAGCACACGCTGTCTCCGTACCAGAAGCGCGAGTACCTGAATGGTCTTTCCAAGACCCATATCATCCGCAAGACAACCGCCAAGACCAAGTCGCTCGAGAAAGCTCAGCCATCCCAGACCTTCTTTCTGGTAATGTCGCAGGCTGCCTTCAAATCCATTTGGCTCATTCTCTGGTTCAGGCCTACCACCAGCAGCCAGTTCATCACGAATGACAGAAAATGCATCGTCCACCTGCGACTGTGGCATTCCGGCAATGAGTGCATCAAGGAGCGCTGCCTGCATACGGCCGTACCGCAGACGACCATTTTTTTCCTGCGCAAGTGCGAGGAGAGGCTCTAACTGAGTCGCAAAGTCTGCAGGCAAAATCCCGCGAGAGCCATCCTGCAAGTCAACTGCTCGGTCGCCTCTTACAAGTGCTGAAAGGAGTTCGGGCATATCCGCAATGACACCACCGAAGTCAATCGATCCCGAGAGTTCGAACCAATCAATGCCACTATTAACATTCCACGCTACATTTCCAGCTGGCCGATATCGTCGCCCGGATACTTCTACTGCCCACCCCACACTCGCTAATTGTGATACCGACGCATCAAGTCGGGAGCGGGGAACCTCAACATGATAGGTTGGAGCGACGTCATCTTCAGTGACACTCGCTTGCCCAGTTCGAACTGGAGAAAAGCCAAATCGTGGTAGTGCTTTAAGTGCTTCGCGCTCTGCTGTTTTATTTCGCCGTACAAGTCGACGCTTGGCTGCATCAGCCGCACCACCTGCTGGATCATCTGCAGCTATCTGAATTCCCCTGTAGTCAAACCAAATGTTTCCTCCCAGCTGAATCTTTGGTTTGCTCTTACGTACCTTACGCTTCGGCCGACCAAGCGATTCCTCAGGATCAAGCGATCCTACCTGTTCTTCATCTGTCGTACTTGGTGTATCGTCTAATACTAATTTGGGCTGGGGTTTTCCTGACTCTACCTGCCATCCTGTCCATCCAGGAAGTTCTAATTTTGGTAAGTCTGCCAGTGAAGCAAGCTGCTCAATGAGTCCGTCGATCTGAGACCCCGACAGTTCAATTGGACCTCGTCTATCAAATTGCTCCATCCAGCCTCGAAGACCTGCCGGTTCGTCTTGCTCTGAGAACTCGCCCTGATGTTCCTCTGCAGCTGCATCAATAACAAGCCGGCACAGGCGATCTTCGAGCACAAGAAAGCCAGCTCGCAGAATCAATCTCGGCGTTTGGAGTGACTGTCGCTCACTCCCCCGTACAAGAAGACCATTAAGACTGGCTTTCTTTGGGCAAACCCTCTTTTCCTTTTTCGAAAGAAGATCATTCTGAAGGCAGGCTTCAAGTCCCGTGTCGTCACCAGGTTCGATGATTAAAGCAAATTCCCATGGTCGACCAGCATCCCATACTAATGGTACGACTGCTTCTGGTGCTCGACGGGGCTCTGGCTGAAAGACAAGCCGACCTTCTGCACAAAGCATCGCAAGGTCCCGTGCTGCAGACTGTCGGCTAAGCAAAAATCGACTCATGGTACGTTCTTCAAGTGTTTGTCCACCATGATGTGTCTCAGCAGACATTGTGCCAGCGAGCATAGATAACACTCGCTTTTCATCAGCATCAAAATGACCAAAAGAGATCGCCTGCGGGCCGATGATGATTGGCTTTGGCTGGCCGGCAGGGTGACCAGATTCATCGATCGGCATGCGGCATGGTTGCAATGCAACAAGTCGACTGTCAGCCGATGAAGCATCAAGCAAAAACATGAGAGTGCCAGTACTTTTTCGCAAACCACCCAAGGCGACGCTGCTTGTTCGTAATGCCGGCTCAACTAAACGCCGACGGTTTTCAAGCTCGGTAGACCATGCTGGCTGTCGTCCTTTTTTTTGATTTGAACGATTCTCGCTATGCAGAGTCCGTGTCAACTGCGGGCTAGCTGGCTGTGGTTGGCCTGAATACTCCATCTCATTCTTTTGATTCAACGCTGAGAATGATTTTGATTCCATTTCTTCAAAATCCTCTGTTTCGTCGGCAACGATGTCGAGCGTTACCGGCGTCTGCTCCGCAATACCACTCAACAACCCTCGTCGATCAACCTCAAGCAGGACTGCTGCGACAAGCGCGCATGGTTTACCTGCTCGTCCATCGGGACTTGTACAACGACTTTCTAGGATCATGCCGCCCCGTCGATTTGCAGAGAGCTCAAGCAAAACCTCATGGCTTGTTCCGTCATCACTCGAAAGTGTTGCCTGGACTTGGCCAACACGAGGGCAGATAACTTTTTCTGGTACGAGGTTTCGTGCTCGCTTGCGATCACGTGGATCAAAAAGATGAAAGAGACGTTGCTCCAAAGTGGTCATAGTATGTGTCGGTGCTTCGCGAATGGATAAATAAAAAAATAATGAGATAAGGCTCAACGGGACTGCCTTAATACCGTACAGGCCAATCCTTAGTTTTACCCCAATTCTCTCGGAAACACAGGTGAAAAATAATTCAAACAATTCGCCTGTGATATGACTACGAGTTGACTCATATTTTATTTTTGTTTAATGGTCGAAATGAACTCCAATACATTTTCAACTGGAGTCTCTGGCAATATACCGTGACCAAGATTCATGATGTGACCAGGACGTCCCGCAACACGTGCGAGAATATCTTCCGTACGACGACGTACAACGTCAGGAGTTGTGTGCAGTACAGCCGGGTCGAGATTACCCTGCACACCTCGATCATAACCCACCTGCTGCCAGGCATGATCCAACTCAGTTCGCCAATCAATACCCATGACCGTACCACCAGCTTCAGCCGCAAGTGGTAATAACGCTGGATTGCCTGCTGCGAAATGGATAATCGGTCCACGTCCCGCTATTGATTCAAAAACAGTCCGACTATGGGGCAAAACGAATTCACGGTAGTGTTCTGGTGAGAGACAACCTACCCAGCTATCAAAGACCTGCACCGCATTCGCTCCAGCATCAAATTGAGCATGAAGATATCTACCAATCGTCCTTGCAAGTCGTTCCATGAGTTCATGCCACCCATCAGGATCAGTCAGCATAAATCGTTTGGTATGCAGCCAGTTGCGACTTGTTCCTCCTTCGATGGCATATCCAGCCAAAGTAAATGGAGCTCCTGCAAAACCAATGACTGGCAATTCTTTTTGAAGGCCGGCACGTGTTGTACGTACTGTCTCAAAAACAAAGCTGAGTGAATCGACATCAACAAGCTCGTGAAATCGATCAAGATCTGTATGGGTACGAAGTGGATTATGAATGACGGGACCTTCGCCAGGAGTGAATTCCAAATCGAGGCCCATCGGCTGCAATAGTGGCAACAAGTCACTAAAAATAATTGCTGCATCGACACCAAGTCGATCCACTGTCGCCAACATAACTTCAGCAGAAAGTTCTGGATTCTTGCACAGTTCCAGAAACGTAACCTTATTACGAATGGCTTGATATTCGGGAAGATACCGACCTGCCTGCCTCATGAGCCAAACGGGTGGCCGAGATACTGGTTCGAGGCGACATGCCCTCATAAAAAGGGAGTCTTCGACGTCACCAGTGGCTGGCTCTTTTTCGTCCGGGGAATCAGAATCAACGTTCATAAGGATCAGTATAGTTTGTAGGAAGCAGGTTGTTGGCTCAAAGTTGTCTATTTCTTGGGTACAATAAGAAGATTCGAAATGGAAAATAGTTAAATAGTCTGATTCATGTAAGAAAGGCTGCATTCAGGTTTTTGGTATCGAAGCTCATCCTGCCTCAGATACGTCCTTGATTTCATGTTCTGTGGAAGATATTGATACAGGTTTTGGGGTGAGTTTTTTACTAGGGTTTTTATGGCTGACTTCATCTCACGAATTTCTGTGGTCTGTTTTGCCGCCAGCTATGGTGTCGCGCTCATATTTGAGGTAAGTCGGCTCTGGTTTCGGTCTGGAGTCCGAGGCATCACAATGATTGGTTTTGTGACCGCGGGTCTGGTTGCGCACAGCCTGTATCTCTTCTGGCGTTCAACCACGCTTCCTTCCATACCATTATCGAGTGAGTTTGATTGGTATCTTCTGGCCGCTTGGCTTTTAGCTGCTGGATCGCTTTGGATGACCGTCTCTAATCCTAGAACACCCGTGGGTCTTTTTGTTCTCCCTGTCGTATTAGCTCTTATTGGAGTTGCTGAACTTTCAAGCCGGGAACCATTCCCGCAAAGTCCTGCGACACAAATTTGGGGTGTCATTCACGGAAGTTTCAATCTTGTGATGAGCGTCGCTGTTGTACTTGGTGGCCTCGCGGGTGGCATGTGGCTTATTCAGGCTGGGCGGCTTAATCGGAAACAGGCTCCCCTTCAAGGATTTCGTATGCCGAGCTTGGAAAAACTATCGATCTGGTCATCACGAATGACAGTGATCGCTGCTGTGTCGGGCAGCCTCGGGTTTCTTTCAGGAATTATCTTAAATATTGTCAATCAACAACATGGCCTTTTAGGGAGTGTGCCGTGGACTGATCCCGTTGTTCTTCGCATGGGAGCACTCGTCGTCTGGCTCATAATCGTCGCTGGTACCTCACGAGCTATGCGACAACGTGCAATTGGCCGAAGAGTCATAGCACTTTTATCACTCGTTAGCTTTACGATGCTCACGATTTCAATTTTGTGGGGGGTACTTGGAAGTACGCAGCACAGACTTACCCCTTCACAGGGGAATGAACAAGTCATAACCATTCCTGCTGGAGTTGCTTCATGAGCCTCGCCTTCGCAGGGGGAAGTCACCGAACTGTCCCGATTGAACTACGTGAAAAACTTGCTTTTTCATCAGAGCAAGCAACTGAGGCACTGGTGCGTTTTCAGCAACAGTTCCCGGGAAGTGAAGCGGTTCTTTTGTCGACCTGTAATCGAATCGAGTTATACGCTGCTGACGAAGAACGCCGAGGGCCGCCTCCACCAGATGAATTAGCGATGTTTCTAGCAGAGTGCCGAGGTGTTGATCCTAGAAATGTCGGAAGCGTTCTTAGTGGTGAACAAGGGACTGCTGCTGTGAAACATCTATTTTGTGTTGCAGCTGGACTCGACAGCATGGTTCTCGGTGAACCTCAGATCGTTGCGCAGGTGAAACAAGCATGGCAGCTTGCTCAGAAAAGTGGGGCGACTGGACCCCTTACTGGAGAACTTTTTCAGGCAGCTTTACGAGCAGCCAAACGTGTAACCACTGAAACAACTGTCGGACGGGAACGCTTATCAATTCCAAGCATCGCGGTTGCCGATTTTGCCAGTGGTGTGTTTGAAAGATTTGATGACAAACATGTGCTTCTTATTGGTGCAGGAAAAATGGCCGCCGAAACCCTTCGCTATCTTCGTGACGCCGGGGCACAGAACATCCGAATTATCAATCGGTCAGTGGAGCGGGCTCACAGTCTGGCAAAACGACTTGATGCTCAAGCCGGTGATTACAACGACATACCTCATGAACTCGTTAATGCGGACCTTGTTGTCAGTACTACTGGTGCTTCAGAGCCGGTAGTAACGCTTGACCTCTTCCAAAGGGTTCAAGATCAGCGACAGGGACGTCCCCTTGTTATTCTTGATCTTGCTGTTCCTCGCGACTTCGATTCACGAATTGGTACCAGGCCAGGGGTTTGGCTTTACTCAATCGATGATCTTGGTCAGGCCTGTGATTCCAATCGCCGTAGAAGACAAAAACAACTTCCAGCAGCACTCACAATTGTTGATGAAGAAACTCGTCGGTTCATGGGAGATATGCACCATCGATCGACCGTTCCAGTTATTGAACAACTCCGAGCGGGTTGGAATGAAACAGGTGAAGTCGAACTTGATCGACTTTTCCGAAAGCTTCCAAATCTTGATACAAGCAGTCAGCAAGAAATTCGACAAGCATTTGAAAGGTATGCAGCCAAGATGCTCCATCCCCCTATGGCCTCCCTGCGAAGTGAAAGTAAGGCAGGTCCACCTCATGGGCTTCTTGAAGCGTTAAAGCGGCTCTTTGATTTAAAGGAATAATGTGACCAAAGCTGATCTGCCCATGAAGGTTGCGTTGCAACTTTAACTTGTGAAACGTTTTACACTTTCACGAATTTGTAATTCTGGAGCTAATTCAGACCACCCATAGTCTTCATTGCTTATCAACGAAAGAAGAGCTCTTGAGGCAACAAATCCCATTTCGTACGAAGGCTGCCGCACGGTCGTAAGTGGTGGCGTCATAAAAGCTGCCTCAGCTTGGTCGTCACAGCCAATGATTGAAACATCCTCTGGAACACAGAGCTGCGACGATAGTGAGCCAGTCTCGCACCAAATGCAACCATATCATTCGCAGCAACCATTGCACTGAAATGTATGCCCTGATCAAGCAGATAATTGACGGCCATGAGTCCTGCTTGCCCACTAAAGTCTTCTTGATAAACAAGTTCATCAGACGGACTGATACCAGACTCTTCAAGGGCCTTAAGATGGCCTGCGAAACGATTCTGGGCATCGGGGTGACCCTCTAAGCCATGAATAAATGCAATCCGTGTATGCCGCTGTTCTAAAAGATGCTTTGTCGCAAGATAACCGATTTTTTAGTTATTGACTGAGACTTACTGTCCTTCAAAGCCTTTTACCTCTCTTGCTGCAACAATAAGAAGCCCATCAACTTTTCGCGAAATCAATGTTTCAATTGAGGCTGCATCTTTTGTCTGTTCCCATCTTCTATCAATAACAGTTGGGGTATAACCAGATCCTGCTAAGCCTTCAATTACCCCTTGAGCAACTGAATCGTAGAAGGGGCTACCAATATTCTGTGTCAAGATGCCGAGAGTCATTGACTTCCCACTCGCCAATCCCTGAGCAAACATATTGGGCGTATAATTCAAGCAAATAACAGCCCGGTGAACGGCAGCTTGCTTCTAGTGATTGACTACCGCGCTACCGTTTAGGACTCTTGACACCGTACTCTTTGAGACATTGGCCCGCTTTGCAATATCTTCGATTGTGACACCGTCTCGCACTGTCTCAGCTGATCGTGGTTGTTTAGTCTTTCTATCAGTCATGGTTGTTCACTTGGTTGCGAGTCACGAAAGCCTCGAGTTTCACTGCTCGTTCTGTGCCTTCACAACGCTGCACCCTCCCAAAATTTCCACAAATTATAACATTTACGATATAACGCCGCCGTTTCATGGATATCTAGTTCACTAGGTCCTGCATGAACTCATGCTTGTTCTGTCCCCCCTACAAAGGCAGTGCAAAACAAAGGCAATGCAAAACGCCTCATGTTACAAAGCCATCATCTGGCTCGATTGCAACTAATTCAATCAGCCTATTCAGTGACAGATGCCTGACAGTAACTCAGTGCAAGAAGTGCATAACTTGTTACTAAATTGGCATCATCCTCAAGCCATCGAGGATTGTTGTTTACCCACGAACCGTTAGCCTGCTGGGCACTAAGAAGAACACCAACCAAATCTTTTCGCCAGTCATGGGCTTTCCCATCAGTATCTATAACTTGATTTTGGCCCAAAACATGAAGCGCCTTAGCAGCTGTGTGGAAATAATAGAACAAGCCGGCATCACCCATGCCAGGGTTTTCTGCAAATGTGTAGTGCCGTCCAAGCCATTCTATTGCCGCTAGAACTCGAGGATCATTTGCTGAAACGCCAGCATAGATCATACTCCTCAGCCCCGAGTATGTCATTGAACCATAACTACGCAAACCGCCATTCGGTGTTGTACCAGCCTGACTTTCACCCCCATTTGCTGGCGTATAATAGAAACCACCATCAGGATTTTTAGGTGCGACCTCAAGAATGTCGTATGCACCTTCGAGGTTTTGAGACCGCGAGACGAAAATCAATGCGCGCTGAATAGCCGGATCATCTGAACTTGCTCCGACACCTTTCAAGGCATCGATGAGAAATGTAGTATTAGATAAATCTGGTCGCTCGTGTCGTCCATATCCGGCCCCACCATACTCAGGATCAGCAAACGTATTCCCTTCACTTTCATCCCACTGAATCACCGTGAGAAATCGCCTGGCTTTTTTGATTATCTCCTCATATTGCCCCGATGTATTGCACTCGTGAAGAGCCAGTATGGCAATTGATGTCTCATAATTCGCAATAGCTGAGTCACGCTGATAAATCCCACCATCTGATTGTTGAAACGTAAGAACGTATTGAACTGCTCGTAACACCATCGGACTATCGGCAGACGTTCCGGTT
>DONH01000200.1 GCA_003509235.1 Planctomycetaceae bacterium | reverse complement strand
GATTACTATTCATAAAAGTCAGGGGTCAGAGTATCAGCATGCGGTTGTTGTGCTGCCAGAACATCGTAGTCGCATCGTCACTCGTGAACTTTTTTATACGGCTGTGACCAGGGCGATCAAAAAAGTGACAATTGTGAGTTCGCAAGATGTCCTTGAAGCAGCAGTCAAAAAACCGATTCGACGTGCGACAGGCCTTAGAGAACGAATGAGTTAAGAATTTTTTCACTGGCCTGATCACGCAGTATTTAACTACGAAGCAGTTTTGCCTGGTTCTCATGGCATGTGAAAAAAATCACAGGGTGTTTTGCAGAAAAAAATTTTAAAATGGAAATAGCCTGTGCGAGGCGATCCGTATCCATGTGTACAAATGGATCATCTAACATGATAAAGGCATCAGAGGATTGCAGGTATGACTCTGCGAGTGCTATACGAATAGCTATTGCGAGAGCACCACGTGCACCCTGCGAAAGTCTTTCTGGTGACAGTGTGATATTTCCACGAGTGATATGTGACGGAAGTGTATCATCAAATTCAAGCCGAGAATCACTGTATGAAATGCCCGAGAATATTTCGGCGGTACGTCGACTTAATTGATCAAGGGAGTTACTTACATTTGGAGAAACTTGTGTAAGTGTTTTTTTAATTCGTTTGTAACAGTTTCCCTCTTCAAGAATGCGATCAAATTGACATCGCGCATCCTCTGCTTCTTCGGTGAGATCTTCACTGCGTCGGTCCCCCAATTGGCCTTCCAGGGTCCCTCTTTTAGAACCAAGTTGAGATCGCGGTTCACTGCCTGCATTCATTCGTTCTTGTGCAGCATCGAGTGAGTGCAGAAACTCATCGATTGATGAAAATCCCAAGGGGACCTCCGGAAGTGATGTGAGTTTGGATTCAGTGCTATGGAGAGTTTGCTTGGTAAGAAGAAGTTTTTCACCAAGCGTTTCAAGATCTGTATATGCTTGCTCCCACGCCAGAATAGTCTGTTGATGGATCTCTATTTCTTTTTCACCCGTAGCAATCAGATGGCGCACAGACTCTAATTCTTGCTCGATCGATTTGCTCTCCCGCGTCGGTGGGAGGCTTTCAAGAGCGTTGAACTCCTGGTCCCATTCTGACTGTGTCTTCCCCTGAAGGAGTGCACGATACGTCTCTTCTTTTATTTTCAGGCGATGGGTCAGGTCGGCATGTTGAGCGGCTTGTTCTTTGGCCTCGACAACAGAGGCAGCCGTGTGTTTTTCTAACAACTGGTGAAGTGATGCACGCTTTATATTGAGGTTTTCCAATACCGTCTGAATATCGTCCTCACCACTATCAACTGTAATAATGAGGTCGGCGGCTTCAATACGAACGCGGCCGGATGCCGTGCCGATTATCGGATCGGCACCAATCTCAATCGATTTTGGTGGTTCGTTTGCATCCGTCACTAGAGCAGATTTATTTGCTTGAGACTCGATAGAGTATGTCAAAGAGTGGGCAGCAAGCTTGTGGGAAAGACTTGCAATTTCAGAATCTAGGGTCTCAATAAGAGAGAGCGTGTCGGGTTCAAGGAGAGAAATATCGCCAACCGCGCGCAAAGCCTCTGCCATACTGTTTTTCGCTGCCTGAATAGCAGTGTAGCTTGCCGTAAAACCCTCGGCTTGTTCACGTGCTCTTGCTGTACCAAGTTCATCCTGCAGTTTATTGGTCTGATTAGTGAGAGTCTTCCGCTGTGTTTCCCAGGCATCCACTGCCGCTTTGGCTGTTGGCCAAGCAGCAAATGCTTTCTTGAGTACCCTAACTTCTCCTTTGAGCCGTGTTATCCGCTCCACCATAATGCCTCGCTCCGCTAACTGATCTCGCATCATTCCAAACTTGGTGAGAAAGCTCCTATCGGTCTTTATTTGATCTTCGATCGTAAGAAGTTGCGAAGTAATATCATCGATCTCTTTCTCAAGCGAGAGAATATTTTTATGATCATCTAGAAGTCGTTGCCAGGTGTACCAAGCAGCAAGAATTTTTCCGACACCCTGTTTCCATTCATTGCCAATAACTTTTTCTTGACCATTCTGTCGCATCGGTCGCTGGCGAGAATCATCCCAGCGACTGAAATAGTTCTTGATGCGATCCTCGAGTACTTGTTCGAGCCTTCTTTGATCAACATCACCGGCGCTTTCTTTTCCAGTTTCAGCGAGGCTACGAATATCGCGTAGGTCTAATGCGTGCGCATTAAGTTTGGCAATTGTACACTCTAATTCATCATGCCCGGTGAAGAAGACATGGCGGAAGGTGGCTTCGTTGTGGCCACATAATTCTTCAAGGATTGCAGCAATAGTTTTTGTTTCACCGATCTTTGAACCATCGGGAGTTGTGAGACTAGAAGCTGCCTGTGACCCCCACCTTTTCTGAAGCCGGTAGTGGTTTCCATCGTTCTCGATTCCGACTGTGATTGCTGCATAGTCGCCATCCGGAAGAGGAAACCATGGTGAAATCAAATCACGTAGTCTTGCGGGAGTCAGATCAGTTGGCGTGAAGAGACTATGAAAAATGGCCTGCCTCAGAGTTGACTTCCCAGTCTCATTGGGGCCATTTATCACAACGAGCGGGCTTGAGAGATCCCATGACATGTCCTGAAATGTACCGAATGGATGGAGCCTAATAGACGTCAGTCTCATGAGATTGAAATCTCCTGAATCAAATCATGAGCAAGCGTGACATCATTTGGGTGTTGATTGTCAGCTAGAAGTGTTGAGAGGAGACGCTCAGCAAGTGTGCCCTGAGGGTAGAGCGTTGCAATTGTATCGGAATCAATTTTATTTTTAATATCCAGATCAACAGTACATGTTCGAAATAGTTTTTGTACCTTTTGTATGGACTGATGTAATTCATTCTGCTCTTCAGTCGATAGTTGACCAGATAGTTTGAGATCCAGTATCACGGTATCTGGATCAAGGGAGTCACATGTTTTCTGAAGTTCAGAAATATCATTTATGGTATGCAGGGTTCGGTCAATGCGTACAAAACGAATTTTCCCAGGGCTCAATCGTTTGTAGCTCTTTAATTGAGATTGTTCAAAATCAAGAAGCCATGCTGAGCCAGGGTGCTTGCATCGGACTGAGTCCGGCGTATGCGTTCCAGCCATAAAAAGTTGTGACTTAGATCCTGAAGATGTGGTTGGAAACGGAACATGGATGTGCCCCAGTAGCCACGTTGTCAGACCGATCGCCTCGAGGTCAGGCATCGTCATAGTGAAATAACGATCATTGGCGTCTAGCCCGAGGCCAGTGACGTTGCCGTGGGCAATTCCGATGCGAAGTGCCGATAGATTTTTCTCGGCATTGGCGATCCAGGAAGTCATCGGATCCTTCCCTGTTTTCGATGGACAGGGGCATGGGAAAAACTGGATAGTCTCTCCGCTCATTTCAAAAGTAACAACGGATGTTGTTGTAAGTAGTTCGATATTTGAGAACTCTGATGACACCTTGTGAAAACGTTTCCATACTTCTGTGTCATCACCAGCGTAGAAATCATGATTACCAGGAAGAACAAGAACTGAAGTGCCCGAAAATTTATTTAGTATGCCGACAGTACGTTCGATGTACGGCGTCTTCACACGGGTGGAATCAAAGAGGTCACCACTAATGATGAAGAAATCAGCATGACTGTCGTTCGCAGTCTCGATAAGACGTTCGAGGGCTTCGAAGCGCTCTTCGAGAAGCTGTTTACGAGCCTCATCTCCATGCTGCCGAAACGGCATTCCGATGTGATTATCTGCAGTATGGACGATGCGAATAGTCATATGTGCTCGTCCTTCATGAGGTGTGGTTTGAACGTGTTCTTAAAATGTCAATTGTGCTTGTGACAACCGATTATGAAGTTCAGCCATAAGTTCGTCTTCAGCCGCTTCATTGGGAGCTTCATAGGTGACTGAAAATCGTGTGTACGCCCCACAGTCATCCCATGGAACTGTTGAAATTGACAGTTCTTTAATCAGAAATTGACCGGCCTCAGAAGCATTCGCAAAAGTTCGTTTGCCAGCGCATTTTGGGCTTTTTGTGTACAGGAAGTATGTGCCTCCTGGCATTTCACAATCAAAGCCAACGCCTCGAAGAACACCAACAAGCTTTTCGAGTCGACGACGATATTTTTCCCGAACTTGATTGGGGATAGCAGGGTCTGCGAGCGCAGCGGCAGAAGCTTTTTGAATTGCGATAAATTGACCAGAATCACAATTATCTTTTACATCGGCGAAAGCTTGCACGAGCTTTTCATGACCACAAACCCAGCCAAGTCGCCAGCCGATCATGTGAAATCCTTTTGACATTGAGTGGACTTCGACACCGACATCTTTCGCGCCCTCGATTGACAAAAAAGAGAGGGGTGCTGTTTCGTACGAAAGCATCATGTGTGCTGCGTCTTGAACAACAATGATCCGATTCTTTTTTGCAAAGTCGACAACCTTTTTGTAGAAATCTTTAGTCGCTGTTTGACCGGTCGGGCTATTTGGGTAGCAGAGTACAAGAATCTTACTCCGAGAGAGAACGTCTGCAGGAATACCATCAAGGTCTGGGAAAAAGTTATTTTCAGGCACAAGCGGAAGCTTATGAACGTCACCACCAAACCACTGGGTTGCAGTGCCAGCAACTGGGTAGCCAGGCACAGTCATGAGAGTAACATCTCCCGGATTTATAAAAGCAGCTGGAAGCATTGCATAAGCAGTCTTTGACCCAATGCAATGATTAATTTCTTTTGTGGGATCAAGAACAACATTAAATTCCCGTTCCATGAAAGCGGCGACCGCTTCTTTGAACTCCAGAATGCCATTGTCAGCGTAACCACGATTTTCTGGTCGATCAATTTCTCGCCTCATGACATCCCGAACACTTTCGGGTGCCATTTCATCATTTTCACCGATACCAAAGTCGAGCATTTTCCGTTCGGGGTGTTCGGCTAAAGCAAGGCGTTTGGCTCGCTTGATGAGTTCAAATTTGTAGACCTCAGTGCCTTTCCCATAACCGGCTCCACCAATCCGTTCCGCGAATAGATCCTGAAACCAAGGGTCAGTCGTAGGTGGGCTAGTGGGACTTGCAGTCGACATGTCGATCTTTCTGTCAGGAGGTAAATAATCCGTGCAGGATATTAAGGGTTTAGCGTATATTTGAATTATTGAAGATAAAATCTTCCTGGAAGAAATCCAAGCAGTACGTTGAGATTACCCTCAATGATGGCCTTCAGTATCAAATACTGGTGAGGTATCATCATGTGGCAAGAGGTCAAAATAATGAATGACACATTCCAGATATCTACCAGTCGTGTTATTTCTGCATCTGATTACGGACCACTGGACGGTTGTTTTGATCCGTTTGAGGACGAGGATGCTATCGAGGAACTGGTAACATTCGAGTAGCTTTTGTAAGTGACTTTGGGTTATTCGTTATCAGTACGTCTGAGCACAAGAACCCTGCACGGGGCGTGACGTAAGACTCGCTCAGCGACACTGCCTAAGAAGAGTCGCTTCATGCCGTGGTATCCGTGCGATGGGATAAGGATGAGATCAGCTTCATGTCGTTTTGCATAGTCAGCGATTTCAAGCCCAGGTGTTCCAACCGTAACAGCAAGATGAGCACCGTCGGCACCTTGATCATATGCAAGTTTTTTGAGGGCAGTTGTTACTTTTTCAGTTCGAGAGACATCAGTGATGTCGCCGAGCAAAACACCAGGTGACATCGTCTCAAGTGGCAGCATGACGTGAATGAGATGAAGTTGCGATGGACTATCAATAATCTCAAGAGCAGTTTCTATTGCATCAGCTGATGCGATGGAGAAGTCAATTGGTACAACAACAGTGGAAACATGAAGTGCCATAGCACACCTTCTTCAATTGATTAGTCGTAGACAACAAATTCGTTGTTTTTGTATCGTCGCCAATAGTCTTTTAAGAGATCCTTAACACGGGGAGCAAGAATGACTCCTCCGATAATATTAGGAAAGGCCATAGACAGAATCATGAGATCAGAGAACTCGATAACATTATCTAAGGACGCAACAGCTCCGAGTATGATGAATCCGAGAAAAATAATTCGATAAACAATAACGGCTTGTTTTGTTGTCCCAAAAATATATTGCCAAGCTTTCTCCCCGTAGTATGACCAACTGATCATTGTCGAGTATGCAAAGAGAAATACCGATATATTGAGGATGGTTGGAAACCAACTGAGTGTTTCAGAGAATGCCCATCGAGTCATTTCAACTCCTTGGCCAGCTTCCGGTGTGTTATAGGCCCCACTCACAATGACAACCAACGCTGTCATTGTGCAGATAACAACCGTATCAATGAACGGTCCAAGCATAGCCACGAGACCTTCACGGACGGGCTCATCTGTTTTTGCTGCTGCATGAGCAATAGCAGCAGATCCGACGCCGGCTTCATTCGAGAAAACTGCTCGACGAATACCCTGCACAAGTACACCAATAAAGCCCCCGTATGCGGCCTCTGGTGACACGCAGGATCGCACAATGAGCACAGCCGCATCAGGAACTTGCTTTATGTGAATAACGAGAATGACAAGTCCAGCTAATACATAGATGCCACACATAAGAGGAATAATTTTCTCAGTAACCTGCCCAATGCGCTTAATTCCACCAATAATGACAAGGCCAACGAGGAAGGCGAGAACGCTACCAAAAACCCAGTCGATTCCTGCTATATCGCCAAGCATTCCGCGGACAGCCGATGTGGCTTGGTTTGCCTGAAACATATTGCCCCCACCAAAAGAACCGCCGATACAGAAAAGGGCAAAGATAAGACCAAAAGCTCTTGCCACAGGAAAAGGAAAGCCGCGTTCTTGCAGACCAATCTCAAGATAGTGCATCGGTCCGCCGTCGACCGTGCCATCTGGACGAACCTTTCGGTAGACCATTGCGAGGGTGCATTCATTAAATTTTGCAGTCATGCCGAGAAGGCCGATCAGCATCATCCAGATAACAGCACCGGGACCACCTGTGTGAATGGCAACAGCAACGCCAGCAATATTACCAAGCCCAACAGTTGCACTGAGGGCAGAGGTAAGAGCTTGAAAATGTGAGATTTCCCCAGGATCGTTTGGGTTGTCGTATCTTCCACGTGTGATGTCGATGGCATGTTTGAAACCACGAATGTTGAGCCATTTGTGATAGATCGTAAAGAAAAGAGATCCACAACAGAGAATCAGCACGATCAAAGGAATTGGCACGGCTGGCACCGGCTCCCAGAAGAGAACCTTCGCCATGTTGCCTACAATTATTCCAAACTGTGCATCGATAGATTCAGAAAGAGACTCGTTTGTAGTTTCTTCGTTTTCAGAAATATCAGATTGATTGACGACTGTCTCGTCAGAGTCTTGAGCCTGAGCAAGGGGTGTAAGATTCAAGCCAGTAACTATGATGAGGCAACCGAAAAAAAAGATCGATTTTAAGGAGTTGGATGACATGACAAATTTTCGTGAGTTGTAGCGAATCCCCAACTAATCAGAATACGAAGTTCTCATTGGTGCTGGCAAGAACACTGTTTTTTGAAACCGTGTAGAAACGCAAAAGTTGCCAGCCACGAGGTATGCCATGTTTTGCTCTTTGCAAAAAGACGGAGATTGGTGGTGGGCCTATATTTCAGTACATATTGAATCAGTACATATTGAATGTATGGACTTGCTGTGTCTCAAATCGTTCCACCCCTTTGTGTCTGGCTGAAGCGTGATTTGCGTGTTGTGGATCATGCAGCCTTAAGTGCTGCAATAGAGAGGGCTCAAGGCGGCGATGTTTTTTGTGTGTTTGTGTATGAGCCGGAAATTTTTTGCCAGCCAGAAATACATTCGCGGCACCTCACATTTCAGAGAGAGTGCCTGATTGATCTTGAAAAGTCACTTCAACAACTTCGGATTCGACTGATAACAAGGCAAGGCGACGCAGTTACTGTTCTTGAGCAACTGCGAAGAGAAACAGGTTTTTCTAAGCTTTTTGCGCATGAAGAGACGGGCACGGCAATCAGTTATGCAAGGGACCAAAGAGTTCGTCATTGGGCACAGACCGTTGGTGTCCAGTTTGAGGAATTCTCGCAGAATGGTGTTGTGCGTCGTTTGAATTCTCGAGATGGATGGAATCGGTATTGGGAATCGAAGATGAACCAGCCTCAAACGGTTGTTCATCCATTGCCGAGACATTGTGTCAACAAGACGGTGGTTCAGTTGCCATCGGCAGGTCTCCTGCAACCGATTGATCTTGGTTATGAAAAAAAACAGATGGATTGCCAGCCTGGAGGAGAACACAATGCTGGAATGATTCTTCAAGATTTTGTTGATAATCGCGGTCAGTTCTACTCGGGTCGTATTTCATCGCCAGTTACAGCACCCAAGTCCTGTTCTCGACTATCAGCACATCTTGCCTTTGGTGCGATTTCAATTCGGAGAGTCTGGCAGGCAACAGAGCAAAAGCGCTCTGAAGTCAGAGGCCTTGCGATGACCGAAACAAATCAGGCAGCACGAAAACAATTTCAAAGATGGCAAAAAAGTATTCAATCAATGCAGTCCAGATTGCACTGGCATTGTCACTTTATGCAAAAACTCGAAGATGAGCCGGAGATAGAGTATAGAAATATGTGGTCTGCAGCAGATGGTCTTCGTGAAAAAGAGTTTTCGAATGAGTATTTTCAGGCCTGGAAAAACGGCCGTACGGGGTATCCACTAGTTGATGCATGTATGCGAAGCCTGGAAGTCTCGGGCTGGCTTCCTTTTCGAATGCGAGCACTAGTTGTATCGTTCGCAAGTTATTCTCTGTGGCTACATTGGCGACCTACCGGCCTTCACCTTGCAACATGTTTTCTTGATTTTGAACCAGGCATACACTGGTCTCAGATGCAGATGCAGAGCGGTACGACCGGGATAAATACTTTACGGATTTATAATCCGACCAAGCAGGCTAAAGAGCAAGATCCACAAGGACACTTTATACGCAAATGGCTCCCAGAGTTGATGTCTGTACCCGATGTCTTTATTCACACTCCATGGATGATGCCCGCTCATATTCAACAATCATCTGGCTGTGAAATTGGCTCTGTTTACCCGAAGCCAATTGTGGATCACGCACTGGCCTTAAGACAGGCAAAGTCTCGATTCACCGTATTACGTCAAGATAAAAAAGCACGTGATGAAGCGAGTGCTGTTGCAGTCCGTCATGGTAGTCGGCGTGACCGACGTGGAGCAATGCGGCAAGATCCGGAGCGAAAAAGCTTGCGCAAAAAAGCGTCGGTAGATCAACAAAGTGAAACGGTCTGTACTGAAGAGCAGACGGTGCTTCCGTTCATTTATGAATAGAAACAACTTCAACCATATGTATAACAAAGATTCAAAAAAGAGGTGTGTTGCATGTGGACGGTTTTTTTCATGGCGAAAAAAATGGGAAAGGTGTTGGGAGAATGTACGGTATTGCTCTGATCGTTGTCGTGGGTCTAAAAAAATCCAAAAAATCAGTAAAAATAGTTAGCTATAAAGTTGATTGGTCAGAAACAATTTTTTCTGATTGACTAGTTCTCAAATTCGATAACCTCGAGGTCACCACGTGATTCGAGAAGCATATCGATAGTATCAAATCCAATATCGGTATTTGCTACATTGAGTTTTTTTAACAACGGTAGTTTGCCAAGAGCAAGAAAACTTTTGTCAGTAAGTTGGGTTCCAGCGACGTTAAGTTCAGAAAGCTGGACCATCTTCATGATTGTTGGCAGTGATTCATCGGTCATCGATGTCGCCTTCAGATTCAAGACCTTGAGATTTGTTAATTCATTGAAAGCAGTAAGGACGGTATCGTTTGTTTTTGTTTCCCAAAGGTCAAGATAGGTAAGCGTGAGTGCTTTCCCTAGCTGGGCTAGTCCATCTGGTGTAGCAAGGCGGCATTCACTGATATCGAGCCAGTCAAGTGCTGGTAGTGCAGCGATCACCGAGAGGCCAGCATCATCAAGTGACGTATCACGTAGGTTGATTCGGCTTAATTCTTTCAATTGTGCAATATGAATAAGACCATCGCCAGTGACATCAACACCACGAATACGTAGCCGTTTTAATCTGCTTGTTGCTGCGAGCACAGCCATGCCCTCATCATTTATTTTTGTGTAATCGAGCTGGATTTGTTCGAGCGACGGCATGGCGGCGAGAACAGCCAATGAGCGATTACTAATACTGGTGCAGTAGTTGGCGTTAAAGCTTTTAAGGTCAAGACCAGCTAGCTTTTGAATGCCAATGTCTGTGATCTTACTTTTTTCTAATTGTATATCGACGAGAGATTTGATCTGAGCAAGGTGAATGAGTCCAGCATCTGTGATGTTTGTGTTTCTCAGGTCGATCATACGTAGCTTGAGTGAAGTCAGTTGACCAAGTTGTTCATCACTAATCGATGTTCTTCGTAGCCGTAGTACTGAAAGTTCTGGAAGCGAAGCAAGTGCTTCTATGAGTTGATCATTCAGGGGACGATCGCTGAGGTCAATGTCGACAATAGCTCCATCACCGTTTTCTTTTATGACACCACCTGTCTGAAGAATAATCTTTGGTGGAGTTGCTCTGGCGATACTGGAGAAGCATGCGACGATCAGGAGAAGAGAAAAACGCATAGGAAGCAATTGATAAGGCATTGTAAGCACAGGTTTTTACCTTGGATAAATGTTATTGAACGTTGCGACAATCATAATGTGTAAGAAATAAATTCATTACACATTATGTGTTTACAACTCAGCCTGAGGGCGAGCATAAAGCCGTTTTTTGGCAGGTGAGTAGTGTAAACAAGGGATGTGAATTGTTGTGTGAGACGGAATAATATTACTCATATGCTGTCTTGCTCGTATCAAAGAGTCCTCGACTTGTGTAGATTATCATTAAGAAGAGATGCAAGAAAAAGTAAGCCTTCATAACAAAGGAACAGCGCACATGAGTTCATTCACATCCCGCCGACAGTTTCTCGGTCGTACAGCTGCGATAGGTGCTGGCTTTGGAGTCTGGTCGGGTAGAAGCCCGGTTTTACGAGCTAATGAATCGGCCCTTCAAGGACTTTCGGCTGCATGTATCGGCGTTGGCGGTAAGGGCAGTAGCGATACCAGCCATATTGCTGAACAAGGAGTCAGTATTATCGGTTTATGTGATGTTGATGGAGGAACTGTCGATAAAAAGTCACGGGAGTTTCCCGATGCGGGGAAGTTTGACGACTTTCGTGAAATGCTCGAGAAACTTGGAGACAAGATCGATATTGTGACAGTCAGTACGCCTGATCATACACATGCTGTTGCAGCGTTAAAGGCAATGCAGATGAAGAAACATGTGTACTGTCAAAAGCCTCTGACCTGGTCTATTCATGAAGCTCGGTTGATGCGTGAGACAGCGGAGGAAATGGGCGTTGTCACACAGATGGGCAATCAGGGTACGAGTGAGAATGGACTGCGTGAGGCAGTTGAAGTCATTCGAAGTGGTGCGATCGGAGACGTAGCAGAGGTTCATGTTTGGACCAATCGGCCCGTCTGGCCACAAGGCAAAGGTAGACCTACTGGTGAAGATCCGATTCCAGAAAACCTCAACTGGGATGCCTGGATAGGCCCAGCACCGATGCGTCCATTTAAAAAAGGCGTTTACCACTCCTTCAACTGGCGTGGATGGGTTGATTTTGGAACTGGAGCGCTTGGTGACATGGCTTGTCACACGACGAATATGCCCATCATGGCACTGAAGCTTTTTGATGCCGATGCGGTGACCGCAGTGAAAAACCCTGGTATTTTTGAGGGCGAGACATTTCCTGGAAGTTCACATCTTCTCTTTGAGTTTGGCAAGCGGGGTGGTCTGCCACCGTGTCAGTTCCATTGGTATGACGGAGGCGAACTCCCGCCAGAGGCAATAATCAAACAGCTTCCCGAATCATTCCAACAGAAAGTAATCAAGCAGAAAGAAGGCGGTCGGAAAACGAGCGGTGCTGTTGTTGTTGGAAGCAAGGGTGTCCTGTTCTCACCGGATTCATATGGAGCACGTTATTTTCTTTTACCAAAAGAAGATTTTGTTGACTTTAAGCCACCGGCTGAAACGTTGCCACGAATTCCATTTAAAGGAAGTGGTGATCAGCGTCAGAAGTGGGAGTTTGTAAGTTCGATTAAGGGAGATTATGAACCGTGGACCATGTCTAATTTTGGCTACGCAGGTCGCCTCACCGAAACAATACTCATTGGGAACCTCGCGCTGCGTGCTGGAGAGGGAACACGAATTCAGTGGGATGCCGAAAAACTGAAAAGTCCAAATATTTCTGAAGTGAACCAATTCGTGAGCCGGTCCTATCGTGAAGGTTGGGAGTTGCCATAAATCCCTGTTTGGCGTGTTTTAGGTGCTTTTTCAAAAAAGCACCTAAAAACTCGATTTTGAGTTTTATCGTTGGTACTATTGGTGGCAGTTCAATTCACTCGATATACCGAAGGAGTTTCAACGTGAAAACGTGGAAAACATTCTCAATAGTAGCAGCGATGCTTGTTGTTGTTTTGGGTTTCAGTCGTGCTGATGCCGGGCTTTTTGGTTGTTGTGGAAAAGACCGTTGTCCACCGCCACCTAAGGTCGAAATCTGCCTGATGATTTGTAGTCCATGCGACGGCTGCCCAGTACCGGTCACACTGTGTGTACCTGAGTGCTGTGTCTGTGAGGCACCAGACGTATCGACTCGATGTGCTCTGATTGGCAGTGGTGTAACGCATGTTGATTACTGTTGCTGTGATTTCAGTGCAACAATTCGCTGGGATCGTTGCGGAGAGCCTCATGTTGTTCGAACAAGAGATTGATCGAACTCATAGAAATCACTGGTAACACAAGAAATAACAGTTTCTTCAGCTTTTTATAGGTCTGGGGAAACTGGTTTTTTTAGAGTTCGTTGTCCATACGGTACTGCAGCCTTTCGGCCATGATACCTGCTTCTCGATCCAGTTCTTCAAGTGAAGCAAGGTCTTGATTTGTACGTGCACGACTAGCCAACCAGAGAAGTTCCTCAGCGTCTTCACGAGCATTTTTTAGCCAGTCTGGTCGAGAACTCACTGGAATGTGAATGAGTCTCTCAAGACGATCGAGATTCATATGTTCCATCAACACCACGCTTTGAGTGAGAACCTGAGAGTCCGTATTCTCATGAAGAAAATCTCTGAGAAATTATTGTAAGAAACCGTAGAATTAGAACGCCACTTCTCTCCAGTTCTAACTTCCAGCTGGTTTACAAATGCGTGTACTTCTTCTTGTGTTGATTTATTTTGTTCTCTGTCCGTTGGCGGGACATTATCTTGGACATTTTATGATTCAGTCGGCTCTTTCTGGGGGTCCTCCAAATCTTATAACTATGTATATCGTTCGCATAGTCGCAATGATTCTTTCATATGTAATCTTGGGTTCGCTCTTGAAAAGCCTTTTTGTTCCATGTCGGGAATAGCACGAAAAAGACGGAGTGCTTTGAGAGGATTATTTATGCAAACAAAGAATATATTTCAAAACAAAGCTCAGAATATCTTTCTCTATGCAGCAGTCAGCATTGGCTTCCTTGGAGCCACAGTAGAACGGGGTGTCGCTTTTGAAGAAATGTACAATGTCGTAAGCGTTGAATCAGTCAAGAAGTCAGTAGAGCATTCTATTACCATAGGTAATGCTCGAACCGGTCGTCTCAGAACGCGATCACTGAACGGCCCTACCCAACTTGGCCTGTCAGTCGTAAGTGATAACTGTCTTGTGGGATACGCTCTTGCTTCTTCTGATGAAACGACTAGCCGGTATCACATCAAAGTTTGGCTTACGAAGGAATCGAAGCCAACGGAGTTAATGGTTGGGCCAGCCCGATCGGCCTTTCTTCCCGGAAAATTATTAGGCGATGGGCCACCTGAAGGCGAGGACATCACGGTGGTATATGAAGTTCGAGATGTATTTGAAGCGCCTTCCAGAAGTAATTTTGAGATTAAAAAAATCTGTATTCCTGTTGAGTATCGGCATCACTTTGAACGATCAGTCCCGCCTGCACAGGCAAATCCATACGTGTATCTAGAAAAGAAAAGCGATGATCAGGCAGAAACAAATAGAAGTGTCGTTGATGATTTTGGCGTGCAC
>DONH01000488.1 GCA_003509235.1 Planctomycetaceae bacterium | reverse complement strand
TCATCAAGACCATCGCCTGATATCGCAGCGAGGACTACTGGAAGATTTGCAGGTTCACTGCGGAGTGTGAACGGATGTTCGATTCCCGGCGGCAAGTGAAACATGTCACTTGCTTCGAGATTCACAATGTCGTTCATCGCAGACGACGCATCAGTCCCAGGTTGAAACGTAATCTTTAGGACACTTGCACCAGGTAGCGTTCGTGACTCCTGCTTATCGAGTTTGCCCGCAAGGGTCAGTGCGCGCTCCACTCGTGAGGTCACACTTTTTTCCATATCGAGTGTCGGCAGACCAGGGTAAGAAAAAAAACTGACAACTACTGGCGTCTTAAAGTCTGGCAGAACGTCTGTTGGTATTCCTGGCACCACAGCGCCGCCTAGAAAAACGAGGCCGAGTGTAATTGCCAAAACGACAAAACTGTTTTGCAGTGCCCAACGGATCAAAAACATAGTGTGTGTGCCTCACTCCTTCGAAACGCAATCATTCGCTCCGAACGACCTCCACAACCTGCCCCTCTTCAATTGAGCCAACAAAAGCATCAACAACTCGCTCTGTCCCCGCCAGCCCGGTCACAACCTCGATTTCGTGGCCATCATCAGCGCCAACAACAACCTGCTTTTTTACAATTCGGTCTTCTTCATCAAGTAGGTAGACATACGGGTTCCCTTCTGCGTCTGAACGAAGTGCCGACGCTGGAAGAACAATTGCATCTTTACTTGTTGCTGCAATGATTGTCGCACATCCAAACATACCGGGTAGAAGTCGGCCTTCGGCGTTATCAAGCTCTATCTCTGCCAACATGGTTCGGGTTGAGGGATCGAGCCGCTGTGCTGCTCGTGTCACAACCGCATCGATTGGTGCTTCTGGGAGAGCATCGAGCTGAATAACGACAGGGTCTCCAGCATCAACTTCAGACGCATCACGCTCTGGAATCGCAACTCGGATTCGCAATCGACTCTGCTGATCAACATGAAAGAGGGGTCGGCGAAGGAGTCCATGCGCCTGTGATATCCCTGCGACGAAATCACCCGGGTCAACTGAACGTGATGTGATAATTCCATCGAAAGGTGCACGAAGTGTTGTGTACTGGAGCATCGCATCAAGCTCCTCACCTTCTTTGATAGACTCCGCGTGCCTCGCTTGTGCGGTTGCCACTTCAGCCTGAGCAGCTTCTCGTTCAGCTACTGCAATCTCTTTTTTTGCCTGAGCTGACCGCAACGCAGCCTCGGCTGAAATTTTTGCAGCCTCAGATACATCGTTACTTGCCTGCGCCTCATCAAGATTCGCAATTGTTACGGCCTTTCTCTCCACAAGCCCAACAACTCTCTTCAATTCTGCTTTATTTGCAACGAGTCGTGCCTCAACCTGTTTAATATTTGATGCAGCCTCCTCGGCCTCGGCCTCGGATGAGCGAATCCGAGCAACGGCTACGGTGACTGCTGCTTCAGCTCGCTTGAGTTCTGCGAGAAGTCGTTGTTGCTTTGCGTGAATCTGGTCGAGCTGTTTGCCCATTTCGGGAACTGATAACTGACACAATGGATCGCCAGATTTCACAGCATCTCCGATATCAACAAAGACATCTTCGATATAACCCGATACTTTCGAAATGATATCGGCCTGAAAGAATGGATGCACGGTAGCAGGCTGGCTCGTCGTATGGTCAACGTCTTTCTGAACAGCGGTGACAACTTCTACCCGAGAATTGTCTGCACGAGGCTGCACTACAGGGATAAAACTTCTCTCAGAGGGTGCCTTTGTACATCCTCCCAATGCAACACCAACAACAAGTCCTCCCGCAAGGATTGGACGAACCAAATTGAAACGCGAAGGCGTATCAGGTTTGTACTCCATGCAATCTCCAACGATTTCAAAGACGGACAAGTTTAGGCAATATATCGACCCGGTCGTACGTGTAAGATGAATACTTATTCTCTTCGCGCCGAATGATTGCACATCGCCAAAGCGTTTCTATGCTGACCAGACACGAGGACGGCCAATGCCTTCAATCGTAATATTCAACCCGTGGAAAGCAAATTTTGGGGAATATCTCATTCTTTAAGCTACGAGACGCTCACTTCGTCCACTGGCCGCGGACCTACGAATCCGGCTAGTCTTATCACTCATCCAAGATATTCCGGCAAGGTACACACCAACTGCTTTAGAAAAAGCTCCGAACCACTCAGCCCCAACAGCCTATTCAGTGGCTTTTGCGAACAGAAAACGAGTGCGACCTGCTCTTCGCCTTCACTTTACAACTGCCTCTGAATAGTCCCGCAAGACGTTCTGTACTGCATAGTACGATTGCTTTGGTTGGAATGAAGCATCAAACATGGTGCCTTTTTTCTGTGGTCGCTGGATATGGGTATCACAGAGTTGCCAGACATTCCAGACCACAACTCCTCGCTTGCTGTGTTCGGCAAGTTTCGCCACGATAGCTCGAAATGTTTCTGCCTGAGCTTTCTGAGTTCCTGTACGCGGGTCATCCGTCCAGACAGTATTTTCTGTCACATGAAATTCTAGGTCACGAGCATGGGTCCACCGAATGAGCCTGTCGAGGCTCTGCATATTCCCAGGCATTTTTTCCCATCCTGCAGAAACATGTGCCTGCCAGCCAACGCCGTCAATTTGTACATCAGACTCTCGTAGGTAATCGACAGTCGCTTTTGCTCTGTCCCACATTGGCTTTTCCATGCCACCATGCTGATTAAAAAGCAGCTTCATATTCGGCCCATTTTTGCTCGCAATCTCGAATGTCCGTTTGATATAGAGAGGTGGCCGAAGTGGGTGAGTCTCATCAAACCCGATCTGTGTCCATGGATTCTGCCATTTCCCAACACCCGGCTTGGGCCCGAACCACTCACCGTCTCGAGTAACTGTCTCATTGACAACGTCGATCCATCGGACAAGTTCTTCGCCCTTATATCGGCCGCATAAACCAGCAACGTACTCTTCCAGATTCTGCAACAGCTCTTCTGCTGTCCGATTATCTTCCTCTGCCCACGCCGAACACTGGGGGCTTATCGGTGCGTGCAACCTCATTGTGTACCCATGCTCTTTCGCGTACTCAACCATGGCATCAGCTTTTTTCCACCCCCACACTCCGGGACGAGGGTGTACTGCCGTTTGCTTAAATGCATTTCCGGGAGTCAGCACCTGAAAATCATTTTCAAAAATCCCTTCTGCTGGTGTCCCAAGATGCGGATAATTAAATGTGGCACCAATTATGAACTGGGCTGTGGGATGAAAAGGAACAAGCTTTTTAAACCGATCACCCTGTAGCGTTGGCACATGGCTATCAGCAGCTATGGATACTGACGATGCACAGAAAAGTGCAATCCAGAGCACTGGCAAAACCCCAGCCCTTCTTTGACGCATTGGGATAAACATTAGACAACGACCATCCATCTGAACCACCTGACGTTATACGTCATGAAAAAAACATGTGAAATTCATAGAGATCTCATATTACGGTCGGGGAGGCCTTCCTGCAGACCTGCCATCATCTTTTCGAATTGGATATTTGGGCTGCCACGTTGACCCCTTTTGCGTCAACCAGGTGTCGAGCTGTTTTGCAAGCGTCGCTAGAACCTTTTTATTTTTTGTCGCCAAATTTTTCTCTTCACCAATGTCCTCACTGAGATTAAAGAGAGACCATGCATTATCCTCGTAATCAAAACTTGCCTTGAATCGATCATCTCCAACTTCGTTAATTACCCAAGCACCCGGCTGGGCACGTTGATCAAGGTACCCTGGAAACAAATAACATACCGGCCCACGATCATCATCAGACCCCGGCTTCAAAAGCTCCCCAAGAAAAGACTCGCCGTCGAGTGGGTGCACATCACTTGGGGGCACCCACTCTTTCCCTGCTGCCTCAAGACATGTCGGATAATAGTCAACCGCATGCACCATCCGTTGGCTTACGAGGCCTTCCGGAAGATGCCCTTTCCAAAAAGCAATTAATGGGACTCGAATGCCACCTTCGGTAAACATGCCTTTTTCACCCCGAAGCGGCAAATTATCCGCATGCGTCCCACCATTATCTGATGTGATAAGTATCAACGTATTTTCAAGAATCGAATCTTGCGTATCACCATCTAAATTTGGGTCCTCAAGCACTGCCATGAGCCGCCCCACATTCTCATCAATACCCGCAATAAAACCAAGATATTCAGCCATCTTTTTACTCTTAGCCCTTCCCGTTGCTTCCTCTCTTAAGTCGGGCCTTGCTTTCACTGGGCCATGAACAGCGTACGTATAGAGCTGCAAATAAAATGGCTGACTTCCCGACGCAAGACTCGCAACGGTCTCCTCCATGGCATCACCAAATGCATCGCTTACATGCTTCGGGGTACCCAACAACGATTCTGGCAGACCACGTTTTTTAAGATATGCCGTGCCGTACGGCTCAGCCCATCGGTCAAAATCACCACGACCGAGATTTTTGAATTTCCACTGTTCCCCATCACGCGACGCAAAGCAAACCGGTTGGTGCCCTTGTGAAAACCCACCAATATTGACATCAAACCCCGAATTCTCAGGCAGCGTTTCCGGGCCATCGTGTCCACCAACATGGTACTTACCGATGTGTGCTGTTGCGTATCCATTTTCTTTCAGTGACTCAGCAATCGTAATTGCCTCTGGCCCAACATCCTCATGCTGCGGCGGCCCTTTGAATTTTGCCTTTTCCTTTGAGATACCTCCCCGACCATTCCGGTTCAAATTCCCAACCACATAAATATCATTGTAACGACGTGGAGCATACTGGCCGGTAAGCATCGCCGCGCGGGTTGGTGCACAATTTGGCTGCGCATAGGCAAAAGGAAAACTAACTCCTTTTTCTGCTAATTGAGACACGTTTGGCGTCTGATACATTGCGGGTGCCGTTCCGCACGTAGATTCAGACACTCCAACATGGTTCCACCCAAGGTCATCAGCCATAAGAATAATGATGTTCTGCTTTTCAGCACCGAAAGAGACACTTGCCACAAACCCTGCAACAAACAGACAGATGCACGACCGAAACATCCCTTGACCCCTCTTTTCACTGAACGCACAAACTCATCCCTTACAAAGGACAAAACATCACCTCTTGTGACATCTTACAAGAGTTCCTGCAACTCTTCTATTCTTTGGGACGCCTCCCAACGCGAATGGGGACTTGTAGCACATCATCCTCACGAAGCACAGTCAGTGTTATTTCGTCACCAATTGGCAACCGAGTCAGCATCAGAACGAGCATGGCGGGGCTATCTATATACTCTTCGTCCAGCTCTGTAATAACGTCACCCGGCCGAAGTCCCGCGATGGACGCAGGTGATTGATTTGCAACTGCAGCAACCAGAACACCTCCGGCAGGTCTTTCGCGAAGGCGCAGTCCAACATGCCCTCGCTCAACGTGCCCTTGTTGACGTATTTCTTCACAAATACGACGAGCTGTTGTACTCGGAATTGCGAACCCGATTCCACGAAAGCTTTTTCCGACAATCGCAGTTGTGATTCCCATTACCCTGCCATGCACATCCACAAGTGGACCACCTGAATTACCGGGGTTGATTGACGCATCGGTTTGCAGAAATTCTTCATAAGGGTTCCCAACCACTCCTCGGCGGCCCATGCCACTGACTATCCCGTACGTCAAGGTACGCTCAAGACCATAGGGGTTTCCAATCGCCCATACCATTTCACCAACTTCGAGTGCATCGCTGTCTCCCCAATCTGCGACAGGCAAATCATCGGCCGTGATTTTCAAAACCGCCAAATCTGTTGCAGCATCAGCTCCTACAAGCTGCGCCTGAAAAACCCGCTTGTCAGCCAGGCGGACTTCAATGGCCTCGCTCTGAGAGACAACATGATAGTTGGTCGCAATGTACCCATCGGATGAGATAATGAGTCCGGATCCTACAGACTCATCGACAAGGCCAGTCGGGAGACCTCCTCTCAAGGCTGTGATTTCATCAACGTACGTTTGCACGCGACGTACACCAGTCACATTCACTACTGATGGACCAATGATTCGTGCAAGTGTTGTAAAGAGCTTACCGACAGAAGACAACTCAGAAACCATTGCGGCGTCACGAATAGCACGCAACTCGGCTCTCGTTTGAGCGTATTGAATACGACCAAGTAACGAAGGCCACACAATGAGGCCTACGAGCACAACCAAGCCACAAAAGAGCACGACTGTTTTCCTACTCACACCACTCGTCGTGGGCTTTTCTATCATTATTTCCTACTGTTCTTCTGATGCTAAAGCAGTATTCGCCGTATCTGATCGATCGCTGACTTTGCAGCTCGCGACATAGCAATACCACCTCCACCGAGGACATGCTCTGTAACAATTGGTACATCATCATTGACAACAACAACATCGACTGTCTGCCGTTCTCCAGTTGATCGCACTGGGCCCACGGCCATTCCGACGGAAGCATTATGACTTCTGGCAACCTCTTTTGCTGCTGCAATCAGTTCAGGCTTTTCTCCCGGCAACATAGGCAGAACAAGGCCGCCACAAAAAAATGGCTGATTGGAATCGTTCCGCCTATCAGCAGCCTGAGCGAAAAGAGATGCGACTCGACCTGCAGTACCGGCCTCAACGGTCGCAAGACTCGCCGAAGCGGCAAGGAGGGCAGCTGCTGCAGCATCTTCTACTTCGTCATCTTCCTCCCCGTACACTAATCGCCCAAGCGTTTGACGGATGATACTTTCTGTCGTCATAATTTTTTTCCAGCAGCTGTCATCGTTATCTGCCCACGCTGAGATACGTAACGTAATTGTTGCTTCATGCGCCGTAATACCGACAGTCGGATCTCTTCCTCGCTCAATTATTCCCGGTAGCATTTCTTCGATAGCACTTTCCCCAGCCCCAAAGCACTTAAGACGTCGATGACGAAGAACTCTATTTTCGCCAGCCACTTGTTTCAAATCACCTGAAACCGTTTCGTCCCACATCCGCCGCATCTCCGCTGGTACTCCAGGCAATGCATAGACGACGGAGCCCACACCTTCACCCCAACCATCTCCAGCCGGCAATACCATCTTAATTCCTGGAGCCGTTCCATCGGGATTCTCTATCAGGCTGCTACCTTTTGGAAACATTGCCTGCCGCCGATTGCTTTCTGGCATAACTGCATGCCGTGTCGAAAAACGAGATGCGATACCTTCCAACGCCTGCTGAGACAACACCAGGTGCTGACCTGATAACTCGGACAACACGTCTCGCGTCAAATCATCAGCCGTCGGACCAAGTCCACCGGTTGCAACAATCACCTGTGCTCGACGTGCAGCTATCCGGAATGCATGGACGCCAGCCTCAAGAGTGTCACAGACCGTCGTGTGATATCCGACGCGGATTCCGAGGAGTCCCAACTCCTGAGAAAGCCACTGGCTGTTGGTATCAAGACGTTGGCCGCTGGTGAGTTCATCACCAATTGCAATAATTTCAGCCAACATTCGGCATCCCCTTCCTGACAGTCTAAGATATGATTTCACGGGCAGCTGATCTTGGTAATTCCTACACCTCGCCGAGTATAGTTCCCACCGATGAAAATGCTGCCGTCAATGTAACTATAATGAAAAGTCTAAGCTCCAGATGAAAATTGGAATCCTCGGCTGCGACGAGAATATTTTAGCGATAGCTGTCGCAGCAGTAGAGGGAGGCCATTCCCTCAGCCCTGCCTACGACGTGCCGGAAGATCTTCCACCGGCCCTCTCGGGTATCGACCGCCAACCTCGCGAACAATGGCAAGGTTTACTCGAGGAGGAACTCTGCAGCGCTGTACTTGTTGGCATTGATGGCTGGAGCGAACATCGCGCGGAACAGGTACGGACACTTGTTCAGGCCGGTCGTCCTATTCTCATTGGGCACCCGGCCTCTCTCTCAATGCTGTGGGCTTACGAGTTGGATATGATCCTTGCTGACTCGTCATCAAGGATCATCCCAGCACTGGCGACACGAACCCATCCAGTTATTGAATCACTCAAAATTTTTATTGAACAATCGCTGGCTGGTAATGGACCACTTGGATCTATCGAATCACTCCAGTTTGAACGTCGGCAACCTGAACGTGATCAAGACAGCGTGCTTGCCAGTTTTGCCCGTGATGCTGACATCATTCGCGTACTGATTGGAGATCCATCTCGACTCATGGCACTCGGTGGAGGTGACGCCGGGTGGACGAATCTTGCTGTTGGTTTAAGTGGCCCTGATCAAATTTCAGTTCGATGGCAGGTTGCCAAGGGACACACACAGACGTTAACGATCCAACTGATCTGTGAGCAAGGCCGTCTTTGTATCGATATTCCTGAACGAGCATGCGGTATATGGAAAATCAACAAACAGACAGATTCAGACTTACCTGATCCACTCCCAACGTTCCCTCCGGAGACGGCTCCTTTTGCACCAGCCGATGTACTCCTTAAGCAACTACTTGAGGCGGCCAAAGGCAATGCAGGCACTCCTTCAGGCTCATCGGTCCCTCCGGCAATGTGGCCCGATGCGGCGCGAACCATTGAGCTTGCAGAGACTATTCCTCGAAGCGTTAAAAAAGGACGTGGCATTGATCTTCACCAAGAGGAATTTAGTGAACTGGGAACGTTCCGAGGCACAATGGCATCCCTGGGTTGTGGCATCATTATGGTGGGCCTCTTCATTCTCTTCCTGGCGACACTCGTTGGCGGTGTCGCTCGTGCCGCTGGATGGAGTTTTGGTGAACGACTTGCAGCAATCTGGCCGTACGCGATCCTGGCCACATTGATCATCTTCCTTGTTCTGCAACTTCTGCCTTTCCTCTTGCCAAAAGAGCCTGGAAACAGAGGAGAACCGAAACCATCTCGCCCACAAAGCCCTTGATTTTTTTTCCGCTACCCGCAAACTCGCCCCAGACGGCATGGCAAGGGCATTAAAAATGACTCGCTGGCAAGGTATACGGCCACGGAAGATCGCACCAAACCTCATCCGCAAGAATCGTCGACAAGTTTCG